>CAYQKF010000122.1:0-14696 GCA_964417935.1 uncultured Pirellulales bacterium | reverse complement strand
TGAAGCTCCGTGAGTCCTGGGTTGCGATTAATCACACCGTACGGGGGGCGGAGAAAGTTCTCTTCAATAGCGACCACATCGCCGATGGCGCCGTCATGGATTCGTTGAACGGTTTCGGCGTACCCTGTGTGATATCTGCTGTGCAGACCGGAAACGAGGCACAGCCCCTTCCGCTTTGCCAGTTCGGACGCCCGCTGCATGAGTTTGACTCCGGCCGGGTCGATGCCGTGCGGCTTCTCCACGAACACATGCTTCCCGGCCTGAATCGCGGTCATAGAATGGAGCGGGTGGAACTTGGCCGCGTTGGCAATCAACACTACGTCCGACGACTCGATCACGTGTTTGTAGCCGTCGAAGCCGGCAAAACAGTGATCGTCATCCACTATTACCTGATTTGGTTTCTGTTCTTTCAGGATCGCGCGTTTACCCTTGACGCGGTCCATGAAGATGTCACACATCGCAACCAGACGGGCGCCGGAGTCCGCGGTGAGCGCCTGAACAGCAGCACCGGCGTTTCGTCCGCCGCAACCAACCATGCCCACGCGGATGGTGTCACTGCCAGCTGCAAAGACGCTGCGATTGACATCCAGCGCGCCCGATACAGCCGCCGAAGCCACCACGGCCGAGCCCTTCAAGAATCCACGACGCGTTACCGTTTTCATCTTTTTCATGGGATTAGTCCTCTCAATTGTTCTGTTTCCTTGTGTTCTGATTATTTGTATTGGTGGACCTGGCTATCCGAAAGCCTATGAAGTCCATTTCGGGCAGCCACCACTTGCTCTTTGGTATCTGTGGGTCGCCGGAGCGCCACCACTTTTCTTCAAAAGCCCTGGATGCGCAGCGCAGCTCCTCTATCGAGCTGCTATAGTCACCGCCACGAGCTACGTGCACTTTGCCGGTTTTTGGACCTTTCGGGTTGACTGTTGGGTCTTTCTTAGCAGCCTGCCTATATGCTTGGGGGCTGTAAAAGTCGTACGCCCATTCGCGAACATTACCCAACATATCATAAAGACCCCAGGCATTAGATTTTTTCTTGCCCACCTCAGAGGTTTCGCTATCAGCAGTAGCCTCATACCAAGCGAAATCTGCAAGCCGGTCTGGGTCACTTCCAACACCATAGATGTTAGCGGTGCCGGCGGAGGCAGCATACTCCCATTCGGCCTCTGTCGGCAGGCGATATTGCCTGCCGGTCTTTCTTGAAAGCCACTTGCAGAAGGTCACGGCGTTATGCCAGGTCATTCCGATGGCTGGGTGCTTTTCCTCGTACCCCATCGTCAGGTCCCCGTAAACGGGCGTAGGACCCGTAATCGCGTCAACGTCCTCTCTGCTTTGTTCCGTGTTCTTCCTTGCTTGCTCGGCTGCAAAAAAGTCTTTCTTTGCACTTACCGTCTCTTGATAGTAAGCCAGAAAAAGCTCAAGAGTGGTCTCTGTCGTACAGAGGTAGAAGGGATCGACACGCACTTCGTGCTGTGGTTCTTCATCGTCTTTGCGGCCCGGTTCGCCTTTTGGGAGGGCTCCCATCATAAATGTTCCGCCGGGAATAAGAACCATCTCGAATGAGCTCTTCTCGCCACTTTCGGATGTAATGGTCTCGGTGTATCTCCTCGGCAGCTTACAATCCTTACCGGGCACGTCCGAGGATTGAAAGACCACGAGACTAATGGTGAACAGTACCAAATATTTGACCACACGATAAGAAACAGTGCTAAGCGAAAGCATCATAAGACCCTGCGTATTCAATATATTGAACAGTACCCTGTGCGCACCAAACCAAATCTCAGTATTCCCGGTCCTTGAGGATTCCCGGCTGCGGGACGGGATATTTGCCGTCAGAGCCAAGCTGCAGAGGCGCAGGAGAATCCATCGTCAGCTTGCCGACGCTGGGAGCAAACTCATGCTTGCAATTGAGTGCCTGGTCGTAGGTGATTATCTGGCCTGTATGAGCAGCCATACGGCCCATAGTGTTCACCAGACTGGCTTCGGCGCCGCGTTTGATTTCGTTGTAAGGTTTATCCCGACGAATGGCATCAATCAGGTCGTCCCATTCGTTCTGATAGGGATTTGACTCTTCTCGGCTGACGTTAGATTGCCATATCATGTCTGAGCGCACGGGAGTCTGGCCCTTGAAAAGGCTGGAGGGCCTCCCACAATCGCCGCTCTTGGAAGCGATTGCCATGCCTTTGGTGCCGTGAAGGTAGCTCGAGTAGATTTTCTGGCAGCCCGTCATCCGGCGCCCGTCGAAATTGAACGTAGTTCCGTCAGCATACGTATATTCCACCGCGTACACGTCAAAATTCTGGTCAACGCTATCGTCGCGATAGTGTCGACCGCCAAGCGCCTGGGCCTTAACCGGCCAGGCGTTCTTCATCCAGCCGAGATGATCGATGATGTGAATGTAGTAGTCACTATACATACCGCCGCTTGCCCACAGGAAGGCGTGGAACTTCCGGATCTGATAGAGCAGCTCGCTGACGCCGTCCGGTTTGGGTCCGGCGGTGGCTGACCGGTCGGCCATCCGGTAGCCGCGCTGCAGGATGATGTCCCCGATTTCGCCATCGTGAACTCGCTTGGCCAGTTCTTCAAGCGCCCGGCTGTGACGGGACATCAGGCCTACGCCAACTTTGAGGTTCTTTCTGATGGACTGTTTGGCAAGCTCGAGCATCCTGCGGGTGGTCGGACCGTCAACCGTGACCGGTTTTTCCATGAACACGTTAAGGCCTTTCTTGATGGCGTAGGTGAAATGTACCCAGCGAAACGCCGGAGGTGTGCCAAAAATCACCACGTCACCTTTGTCCAGGCAGTCCATTGCTTTTTTGTAACCGTCGAAGCTAATGAACTTACGGTCCTCGGGTACATCTACTTGCCCAGCATGCCGGTCTTTCAGGCTCTTGTAACTGCGAACAATACGGTCCTCGAAGACGTCAGCCAAAGCGACGAGTTTAATTGGGCCGTTCCTGACGGATAGTGCATTCGACGCAGCGCCGGTGCCCCTACCACCGCAGCCAACGAGGGCTACCTTGATAGTATTGTTTTCTCCGGCGTAGATGCGAGGAGCGATCCCCGCCGCCAGAGCCGATGCCGCGGCGACCCTGCCAGTACTTTTCAAAAATTCGCGACGCGACGTGCTTTGTTGTGTAATTTCACTCATAATGTGTCTTCTCCTAATAAATGGTGTCTCATTCAAATACTACTGTTGTTAAGGAAGTCCCGACTTGTCGGGATTTCTCCTCGGCCCAAACGTCGTTCGGGCACCATTAATCCCCCATTATAGTCATGTCACAACATTTCGCAAGCGATTTTTCGCTTACTTTCCAACAAACTCATACCCCTCGAAGCAATCTCAATACTGTTTAGCCCCCCAATCCCATGATCTTACCTGCCTATAAGGCAGCGTTGGGGGGTCAATTAAAAAACCGCCCTGATCCCGCCAGGGCCTTCACCTCGCTTAGCCCCGGGTTCCACCCGGGGTCCTCCCCCACCCGAGACGCACACATCACCAAATATGAAATCTCAAATCACTAATCCGCAATACGACACCTGTCCCAATGTCTTTTATCGGGATACGCAATAAGAATTAACAAACAGAGCCGCGACAGTAATGGAGCGGTAAAAACCGTCATTGAGAGCACCTGACCTGATTCTCAGGATGTATGCAAAAGAAAATGGACCAACAATGTCATTGCGAAGGAGCCGTAGGCGACTGCGGCAATCTCAATCCTCACAATATAAAAACCGTTTATTTTTTTAGGAGCAAATACTTAGAGCTTAATCGAATAACCAGATCGTTATGAGGCCGAGCGAAAAGTCCGAGGCCAAAAAGGCTCGTCAGGCTCTCCAGGGACGTTTCCTGTTCATTTTCCCCGACAATATATTCTTCGCAATGATTGCATCCTCCCTGATCTGGAAGTCAAACATACCCACGTTGACAAAATCCGCCCCGTTTTCAAACGCGAATCTGAAGCCCTTTCGCGGATGGATGGCCCCAGCAGCCAAAACCTTGAAGGCAATCCACGGTTTCTTGACGCCTCTCATGAACTCGATTGTCTCCTCGGGCCTGGTACACCACATATTGTCGCCGGAAGGCAGTCCACGCTCGGGACGCTCGGCTTTTGGAGTGGCCGACCAATAGTCGCCGCTGTGCAGCGTCTTCATATAGAAATCCACCTCGACACCAGCCTTTTCCAGGGCCATTGGTACTTCAAGACAATGGCAGGCGCAACCGGCAATCAGCCCGTTTTTCTTGATGAACTCAATGGCTTTGGCCAACAGATCAACGCGGTTATACCTGACCCAATTGTCACCTATACCACCATGCACAAAGGCGCCGACGGCACCGTTATCAATTGCCGTTTGAATCGAGCCGGTAAGGTCATAAGTTTTGGGATAAGTCTGGGCAATCCACTGAATCTGTCCGCCCCATTCATTGCGATAGCGATTATACACTCGAATGGTGGGATCCTCACCGACTGCATAGGGACTGTTGACGGGCCCTATCATCGTGTTGATACCACATTCTTCACATAACTGCCATGTTTCAATGATCTTCCGGCCGGTAAAGTAGTGCCTCATCAACGAAGCAACGTAAATCAAGTCACGATCATGGGAACTGCCGATGATTAGATTACCACCGCAAATCAGACGGCTGATCTCGACATGTCTAATCTTGCCCATCGTCATATCGAGATGAGCTCTCTGCTGTCGGGCTGCCGCTTGTTCATCAGTTTTCTGACTCGTGCTTCGTAGAGAGCTGCTTCGCAGAGCAGCATCGGTCGGCTTAGCCAAAAGGGCCTGTTCCTTATGACTTCTCGCCAATGTTAGGCCGGCTGAGGCCGCTAAAGACCCCTTAATAAACCCCCGGCGATTCACGGTCTCGGCCATAAGTTCACACAAAATCTTTCTCCATAATGCTCAGCACCACTAAAGACTATAACGCTGCGGCTCATAACTGTCAACATTTTGCTTGATATTATGTTACCCGGTATGGACGGCTATGAACTGTGCCCACGCCTACGAGAGTACCCCTCGCTTTCCCAAATAATTTTTCTTGTAAATCTGACTTCTGCAGTATATATTTCCAGTAGCGGTTGCACCCTGACTTTTGGAGCCAAGAGCGAAGATTCTCTGACGTGCTCGCCCTTTGCAGCCTGCCGACGGGGACGGAGTCTGAGATAACGACATGGTCTATATCACGATTTACTCGCTGGGTTCTTATGTTGCAAAACCAGCGTTATTTGGGTTCTTATACGGAACCATATAAACATAGTTAGCCACACACATATGATAAATAGATTAACTATACGGAGTATGAATTGATCCTAAGAGAAGAAACAACTACGGATATTGATGCAATCACTGAAGTCACAATTGCAGCGTTCAAGAATCTTCCTGTCAGTAATCACACAGAACGATTCATAATAAGCGCATTACGCGATGCAAATGCGCTGACCATCTCTCTTGTGGCGGATATTGATGGTCGTGTTGTCGGTCACATTGCATTTTCACCTGTGATCATCTCTGACGGAACAAAAGACTGGTACGGCCTAGGCCCGATTTCTGTATTGCCAGAATATCAGAAACAGGGCATTGGTAAATCACTTATCAAGAAGGGTTTGTCTTTGTTGAAAAATATGGGAGGGCAAGGATGTGCTCTTGTAGGGGATCCGAATTATTATAAACAGTTTGGATTCAAGAATTATTCAGAGTTGATTCATGAGGGAATTCCACAAGAAGTTTTTCTTGCCCTACCGTTCAACGAAAAGGTGCCGAAAGGTACTATAGAGTTTCATGAAGGTTTCTTAGCAACAGGCTAACAAGCGGATCAAGATTGACTCGCTAATCGCTCGCGACTTATCCGCAACGTTATGCCGCAACTTTTTTTATAATTATTTGCTTCTTCTTGCGTCATACATACTAACGTTAATTTCAATGTATAGTTAATATGACAAGAAATGAAGGAGGTAAGTATGCACATACTCTGGGGATGTTTGATCGTGGCAGCAGGCCTGTTCATGGTGATATGCGGCCGTTCAAAGAGCGAGTTTATTATTTATCGGCTAATGGCTGCCCGCTCTAGAATACTCTGGGGCGAGAATGTGCATCGCTTCTACCAGATTGTTGGAGCCGTGGTCATTGTCTTCGGAGCATTGGTCGCTCTTGGTTACATTTGACGGCAGGAAATTGCCGTCGCATAGCTCAACGGAAATCTGGCCCGATTACCGGTACACTGTTCGTAAGCGTTTTTTCCAAAGTGTAGCAAATGTTGCATAACAAAGGGATAAAGCGTACCCGCTAAAGCGGTCCGCTTATCCCTCGCGTTATACGGCAAACGCTGAGACTCACAGAGAGTATGTTGGAAACCTAAAATGAAGGGTACGACAGTCCTATTTGAACCACTCCCTATTGGTCGCCTCGGCGTTCGACGCGACGGTGAAGAAGTGCTTATCGGCACCGACTTTTCATCATTCGCCTACATGTTGGAAGAGTTCGTCAGCCTTGCAGCCTTAAAAATCGCGATACCAAAGTCATTCCCAGAAGTCGCCGCCATTTCAGAAGCCCCCGAACTTCTCAAGCAACGCATTATAATCATTGATGATTCTGCAGAGATCGAAACGGCAGAGCGGATTCTTCACCCACTCATGAAAGAACTTGAGATAGCCATCAACAGCGACACAGGTGAACTCGAAAAGCCGCGCGATCTTCCACGATCTGTCTTCTCGTCCGTCCAGCGTATTCGTCGAGATGTGAAATGCATGGCATTGGGACTCAACCACTCTCTTCAGATCGATCTGGATTCCAAGTTGTTTACGTCATCATCAAGAAAACTTCGCGAACTTGTTCAACAGCCAGATGCACGTGCCATTCTTGCTAACCTTGAGGGATTTTTCTCTTACTATGAAGATTTAGAATTCGACTCCGTCACACCCCCACTGGATGTACCAGCTGGTATGATCACTATCTTTGATCGGCTGTTAAACGACCCGCAATACCTCAAGTTGTCAGAAACAGTCGCGAGTCTCTCTGACCCGCGTCATCTGCGTGGAGCGTTGTCCCAAGTAAGAGCTCTTGGACGCGCTATTATGTCGTCCAACGTCATTACGACGGGGTGGAACTATATTGCTAAGGTCATAAAGGTATGGACGGGAGTCCCCGTTCCAGAGACCAACACGCTGTCAATCTTAGTGCCAAACAAAACACTACCACCACTGGTTGATCTTCGCGCAGCGCGCGAACGTGCCGTTAAGATGTGGATGGAATCGGCCAATCATGACGTACCCTACAGCAGATCAGGCAAACCGCTAACAGAAGGCGAATTCGTCTGGCTACCGCCTTGTGCGTCCTTGGTGGCATCCAGACCCGGAGATTCCAAATTGTCACTCGGCACGGTAGGTGAATTACTTGAGATACTTAAGAACTTTCAAGAGGGCCGTATAACCTGAGCATGCACCAGATCCCAAAAGCCTTGCGGCTTTTGGTCCCGGTGATGCTCCTCGGTTAGAAGTTTCGTAATTGAACCCCCAAGAGATGTGTACGAGCTCTTGAGGGTTTTTTTCTTTGAAAATATTTGTGTGGTATTAACGTCCTGTCCGAACTGTACGACATCCCTTTTGTCTTTTTTCCAATTAACCAATTAACTAACACTGTCCTCCGTCTCTCCATCTCACCATTTTGCCGTCCAACCATCCAACGTTTCTTACACCCGTTTTTTCACCTTCACCCCTCATCCGTTACCATCTCTCCTCGTACGAGCCTGTTTTGTCATTTGAGTTTTGGATTTGTTGAGAGCTTCGGAGTTTAGTGCTCAGTGCTTCGATATACGCGATACGCAATACGCAATACGAGCCCGCATCAAGTGCCGTGTCTCGGACATTTATTTAAAATCTACTTGAAATCAAACTCAAAATTTGTTATAATACCCACTTGTTAGCCAGCAGGCTAACGCAAACCGCCAGTAGGCGAAGATGACATTTCAGTTCGCATGTCGTAAGCTGCAGCGCAGCAAGGACTTAGAGCCAGCAGTCTCATATTCGTGAATTCTAAATCGTAAATATCGAAGATCCCGACACCTCGGGAGTCAATATTGGAGCGAAACGGAAAACCCTTAGGGAAATTACCAATCATGAGCATCGAGAATCCAACTTTAGCTCACTTTAGGCACTTTAGCTCACTTTTCACTAACTTTTCCTCTACATTTGTAGAGAGCGCTTTACAAATCACCTACTTTTTATGCAAAACAAACCCAATCTTGTCCGCCGTAGGCGGATTGCAAATGAACGTAAATAAAGTAATAACAAAAGATTATGAAAATAAATCCAATTGGACACTTGGTGAAAACAAACCCAATTCAAACCCAATTTCCCAAAAAGCCAAAATGGACGTAAATTTATATGTTATAGAGGATTATGAGAATAAAACCGCCTTCAGGCCCCGAAAAACAAACCCAAACAAACCCAATTTCCGAAAGGCCAAAATGAACTTAAAATCGCTTGCCAAAAAATCTGGCCACACCCTCAACTTTAGACGGCTGTATTTTCGCCTTGAGAATTGCTTACTGCTGTGTCATAATCATCAAAAGGCTTCCCTGGCCTGTCGCGGCTTGGCTCCACCAAGCGAGCAAAGAGGGGCGGGAACATATGAATTTGTTCGGAGATGCTCAACAAAATGCTCAATTTAACGGAAAAGGATATTTTGAAAGCGGTGTCAATTGATGAGATATTGGATGTAATCGAGACATCGATGTACCTATACGAAAAGAAAGAATTCCACATGCCACAAAGGCTCCACATAGACCACGAAGAAAACACTTTACTACTCATGCCGTGTTTCACCAAAGATTGCTTTGGAACCAAACTCGTAACTCTGTTCCCAGAAAATCCCGAAAAGCATATTCCTGTCTTGAATGGAATAATGGTTCTCAATGACGCACAAACGGGCGTACCCCTTGCATTGCTTAACGGCGCTGCTCTGACAGCCTTGAGAACAGCAGCGGTTGGTGCTGTGAGCATCCGCCATCTGGCTCCAGACAATACTCAAACTGTTGGGATAATCGGAGCAGGCGTTCAGGGTTTTTATCAGGCTTTGGCTGCCTGTGCGACCAGGCATCTGACGGACATTTTTATTTATGACCTGTATTTGGAAAAGGCTTTGGCGCTGAGAGACAAACTGTCCGAGATGATCCCTTACGTTAAGCTCCATCAAGCCGCCTGTGTCGAGGACCTGCTCGAAAAAACCCAGGTCGTCATTACGGCAACCAACTCATTGGAACCTGTATTGCCGGACAAAGAAGATTTATTAGCCGGCAAGCATTTTGTCGGTATTGGTTCCTACAAGCCAAACATGAGAGAGTTTCCCCGAGCATTATTCAATCTGCTAAAGAACGTCTTTATTGACACAGAACATGCTTTTTATGAATCGGGAGATCTTATAGTTCCACTGCAAAATAATTGGATCAGGCAAGAGCAAGTTATGACCCTGGGGCGATTTCTGCTCGAGAACAAATCGCAGGAAGAAGTTAAAAGAGAAACTACATTGTTCAAGTCAGTGGGCATGGCTTTGTTTGACGTTTGTGCATCCAAGTTAATTTATGACAAGGCGATCCAGAAAGGCATAGGACAGAAAATCATTTTGTAGCGGCGTGAGTATAACTAATCACAATATTCTAATTTACATTTTCGGTTGGTTTTGGCCCAGCCGGCAGGTTCTCTTTTAAGTATCCGGTAAGCAATTCATAGAGGTGAAGCCTGGTATTTTTACCTTCTTTTATCGAGTGAGTGCGGTTCGGATACGACATCATTGAAAAATGCTTGTTGTGCTTAATCAGTTCATTAATAAGGGCTTCACAACTCTGATAGTGACAGTTATCATCGCCGGTTCCATGGACGATAAGAAGATTCCCTTTGAGCTGGTGCGCGTATGTTATGGGCGAGCCGTTCTTGTAGCCCTGCTCGTTGTCATCCGGCAGGCCCATGTATCGCTCCTGATAAATCGTGTCGTAAAATCGCTGGTTGCTGATAAACGCAATCGCCATGGCGGTATGATAAAGGTCGGGATACCTGAAGATGGCATTGAGACTCATAGAGCCGCCACCGCTCCAGCCCCATATACCTATTCTGTCTGGATCGATGTAAGGCCGATTTTTAATGATAGCTCGTGTCGCAGCAGCCTGGTCGGCAGAGGCAAGAATGCCAATCTGGCGATAGATGCACTTACGCCATGCACGGCCACGGGGCGCCGAAGTGCCTCGGTTGTCCACGCTCATTACCACATATCCCTGCTGGGTAAGCATGAGATGCCACAGATATCTTTTCTCTGCCCATCTATCCACGACCGTTTGACCGGCAGGCTCACCATAAACATAGAATAATAATGGATATTGCTTTGTCGGCTCAAAATCAGGCGGTTTCATACACCAGCCGTCCAGAAGTACACCGTGGCCAATGTCTATGCGGAAAAATTCAGTCGGGTTCTTCTTAAGTTTGCTCAACTTAGCACGCAGCTCGGAGTTGTCTGCCAGTATCCTTACGGTCTTATGCCCTGGTAAACTGACCAGCTCAATAATTGGCGGGGTATCGAAAGACGAGTAGGTGTGAAAGGCCCATTTTGAATCCGACGATATCTGGTATCTATGGGAGCCCTTCTGGTTTATTGGAGTTACCCGTTCGACCTTGCCGCTGCCGTCCAGAGCAGACCGATATAGATAGCGTTGAGTCGGATTATCAAGTGAAGCGGTATAGTACACCCAGCCGCTCATTTCGTCGATGCTCTGAATACTTATCACATCGAATTGGCCCGGAGTCAGGAGAGTTAGCGTCCGGCCGGAGCGTGAAACCAGATACAGATGCCGCCAGCCGTCACGCTCGCTGACCCAGGTAAAGCTGCTGCCGTCATCCAGCCATTTCAGGTCGTCACTAACGTCAATCCATGCTTCGTCTTGTTCAGTTAGAACCGCCCTGAGAGGACCTGTGTGAATATCGCCAAACCATCCGGCACGAACTTCGCAAAGCATAACCTTGTTAGTGTTTTGCAAACGATTGAGCTGCTGAAGAACCACCTCTTTCGAGTTGGAGGCCCATTGCATCTTTGGAACGTAGTTATTGCGGGGGTCACCGGGAACTTTGAACCATTGCGATTTGCCTCCACGGATGCTCACCACTCCAACGCGGCACGACGAGTTCACCTGGCCAACCTTAGGGTATTTGAACGTGCTGATTTTAGGGTAAAGAGAGTCTGTGTAATTTATGAGATGGAAATCACGTGTTCCTTCCGTATCGAACTGCCAATAGGCAATTAACTTGCTATCAGGACTCCAGCGAAAACCATCCCGCAGACGGAACTCTTCCTCATAGACCCAATCAGATGTGCCGTTGATAATGGTGGTTGAACCATCCTTTGTCAATTGTTTGATGCGATAGTTCTTAAGATATTGAACGTACAGGTTTTTTTCACAGACATAGGCGACATAACGGCTGTCCGGTGAAAACTTCGCGAACATCAGCGTCGAAGGTTCGGCATCTCCACCGAGCTTGTGCAAGGGCCCCCCCCCGCTCTTGCTTTCGCAAGAAAACGCGGGGGTCAAATCGAGTATCCAGTAGTCACCGCGTGTATTTTCCCGCCAGAGGCGCTTTGTGTTCGTGAATATAAGAAGCTTATTCCCGTCCGCTGACCAGGAGTAATCATTAATATCCAGCGGCCTGGATTGCCCCGGAGGTATAAGGTGTTCGGCTGATACCAATACTTCGGGAGTTTCACTCTCGGGGTCGTATCGAACAATATCCTTTCCGCTTTCCCGGGAATTTGAATCTTCCAGCGTGGTATATCCTGTGCCGTCTTCCAGCCAGCGTACAGGCCCAAATTTCTCGGTCTTAAACTCATCGGAACTGAAAATCCTCTTTAAGGTAAGAAGGGAGGGGTCTGATGCCTTTTCCGCCCAAACAGGCTCAGCCAGCACCACAAGCAAGATAGTGATGATATAAGACTCAATTAAAAAACTTTTAATTATTGCCTGCACCCCCGTGCCTTCTTGCGAAAGCAAGAGCGGGGGTTTCGCAGGCACAAGTGTTTTGCTTTTGAAATAGACCATCGTTTTTCCTCGTATTAGTAGAGTGGGCTTTACCCCACCAACATCTCTAAAATGGTGTGGCAAGCCCCACCCTACGAATCTTAGTCATTCCCGCGGAAGCGGGAATCCAGCTTTTTCGCTCTGGACCCCTGCTTTCGCAGGGGTGACAACATCGGTTTTTGTTTTCCGCAACAGGTACTACTTATCAGGATTTTGTACTAATCTTTACTGTCCCGTCAGGTTCAATAGTGAGATGGTCGTCTTCTCGAATGGAAAAAAAGTCTTCTTCTGCCAGGACCACGATGGGCACTGCTTGATGGTACAATTCATCTGAGACTATACTACCCAGCGCTAAAATTGGATCCACCTTAAGGTTAATAATGGCTGCGGGAGCGACACCGGCCTTGATGCTTTCCATAAATGTAGCGCTGGAGGTGCTGGAGCCTCTGCCCTGTGGGAAGACGAACACCCGGCCGGTAACAACCACTCCTGAACGCTCATGACGTCGGTCAATAATTTCGCCGGTACGCGGACATAAACCTCCCCAGAAACTTATAGGCTCTTTGGAAACTAAAGCTATGCCTTCCGCTGAACCTGTCACTATAGGTTTTCCAATCAGGATTCTTTCCACAACGTTTCCTTTCGGCACACATGCCCATTGACGGCGGAATCAACACACTCTGCCGTGCTCCCAAAGGCAACCTCTACGCCCAGCTCGCCCGGTGCATAGTATGCACACTTTCCTGAATTTGTCATAATTACCTTCGTATTGCCAGAGGTCATCGGGGTATGAAAAATACAGGTGTCCAGGGTAATCTCTATCCCAAAGTCAGTCAGCACATCAAGAAAATCACTTCTTTGCAGCAGGGCATAAGATGTTTGGGATGAAATAACAATAAACCTGACGTCAGGATGAAGCGTTTGACCTCTTTCGGTTTGGGCTCGTATAAGCCCAGCCAGCTCACGAAACTCATCGTAGGAAAAATGAGGACAGCCTAACACGACCAAATCGAGAGCGGCTCCTTCCTGGGCAGTGGACAAGTCAGACCTGGCTTTCTGCAAATCAGAAAGATGGATATCGATGACTCGTACCGGCTGCCCGCCCTGAAATGCTTCCTCAAAAGTGTTCGCTTCCGGCGTCACGCCGATAGCATGAAAAAGAGCCACCGCGCCGGAGGAAGCTGCTGCTGCACACAAAGCCTTCAGTTGGTCACTGGACGCCCAGGTGGGAAGCCCTTTGATTACTGGAATTTCGTCCTCAACCAGAGAGCCTACAAGATGGCCCAATGTTGCAAAAAAAACATTGTTTTGCAATATGGCAGGATCGATATCGACCAGCCGCAGAAGAATCTGTCCTTTGCGATTTTGTTTTAGATGCAGGCCACACTTAGGAACCCTGCCTGTTATGGCGGCACAGATATCAATAAAATCTCCGTATCTGTTGGTTCTGGCCCCAAGAACCGAATTGGCATAGCAGATAGCGTTGGATTCACCCCATGCAATTTGTTGGCCAAACCGAGGCGTTAAGTAGCTTTGGTAAGGCGCGCAGGTCCAGGTAGGGATGCATCCCATATCTGTATAAGCTTTCGCCTGTCTGATGGCTTTGGCAGCAAAATCTTCATTTATTCCAAATTGTCTCCAGTTCTGAAGGTCGAGCGGTCCCATATTCAGGGTCGTGGGGATTGATACTTTTGCTCCTTTTGCCGTTAGGGTCTCTGCAAATTCCAAACCGGTTTCACTGAGCAGCCCACAACCATCAATATGAGCCTGGCTGACATACATCATCTCCGGCGCATCAACGACTTCAGCCATTCTTACCATAATGCGCATGGCCATCTGGGCTGCTTCGCCGTGCTGGCCATCTAAAAACTGTTTATCCCGTCTGCTCAACTCTACTGACATTGTATTCTCTATTCCCCCGAAGGTTTACGCGACTTTCCATATCATCTCACATCATAATTGAGACAACGCGGATTTATTGTTCAAACTGAATCGTTCCAGGCAATGTGTTGTAATCCTATAGTCAGCGGTATCAGGGTCTCCAATTCATTGTAAGACAGAACTAAAAGCTCAAAAAAGTATACCATTTCTGAAGCTAAACATCAAGGAGCCATCCCGCACTTTTTATATGCCTCCTGACACTCTTCTTCACCATCACACGCCAGGCTACGTTTATGTTACGCTTGCTCTGAGCTCACAGCTTTGATATACTTATGAACGTTAAGAGATTCTGCAGTAATAAATCTGAACTGCTGAAGGTAAAGGGTAATGCAGAAAAAAGGCATATTGGATGCTGAATACTCAATGCTCGTAGAAACAGAAAATCGAGAAGCAATAATTGAGGATATATCCTCTCCATCACACGATATCGGGTGTGGCTAATTTTGCTGGCAACACGGGGTTGCTTGCCCCCGAACGTAGGGGCGGTTCGCGAACCGCCCTTACCCGAACCATATATACCCGAACCGCCCTGTTTTTTCTGTTCATCTGATAACCTAATTAACCACTCACTAATTAGTATCTGTTGCGGAAAACAAAAATCGACGATGTCACCCCTGCTAAACCTGTCATGAGCGAAGTCGAAGGAGCAGGGGTCCAGAGCGAAAAAGCTGGATTCCCGCTTTCGCGGGAATGACAAATA
>CAYQKF010000121.1:0-15075 GCA_964417935.1 uncultured Pirellulales bacterium | reverse complement strand
ATTTACGAATTCGGTGAAGGATGTGCCTGCCCTATTAACGTACTTTCTTCGAGAATGTTGGAGATTCTTGATGTGGGAGATAAAGAGTTTTTGATTGTAGATACCGATGCCGGTATAGAGCATTTTGGCAGAGGCGTAGAAAAGGGTGTCGATTCGCTTATTGTCGTCATTGAGCCTTCCAAAGATTCGATACTTTTGGCCCAGAAAATATCCGATATGGGAAAACAACTTGGTAAGCCAACGTATTTAGTATTAAACAGAGTTAATCACGAATCTGAAAAGCTGCTTTTGGAATCGATAGACAAAGAAAAAGTAATAGCTACTATTCCTGAAAACAGTGATGTATTTATGACAGGCCTCGCGGGCAAGGAGCTTAAAATATCCTTTGAGGGAATTAAACAAATTGCTGACAGGCTGGAATCTGAGAAAAGAAAAGTCCAAGCTAATTTAACATAACTGAAGGGAAGGACCGAGATATGTGTCTTGCAGATATTTATCAAAACGGGAGGGCCGGTAAGCTACTGATAAAAAGTGTTGCCTACCTTAAAATCGATGGCAATCGAATAGTGACAGAGAACCTTACAGGAGAAACTGATGTTATGCAAGCAAAAATAAAAGAGATAGACTTTATGAACTCTGACATCATTGTGGAAGAGGTGGCTTATGAAAAGGATGATGGCTTAAAGAGTTAAAGCGGTCTATAAAGAATGTTTGTGAACTTGAAGTTTTGAACAGAAAGGAGTGACAATAAAAAAATGATTGGCCAAATTCAAAAACCAATAGATGAAATTCTTGAGTACTTAGAAGGTAAGAAAAAGGTTGTTCTCGTTGGGTGTGGGGGATGTGCTACAGTTTTTCATACAGGTGGCGAGACCGAAGTAAAAGAAATGGCGAAAAAGCTTTCTGAAACGGGAAAGCAGGTTTTAGCAGCTATTGCCCCACCTTTTGGGGAATTTACCTGTTATGCTCCGTGGAGTAAAGCTCGTTTGAGTCAATATCGGAAAGAAATCGAAGAATCTGACGCCATCCTGATGTTGTCATGTGGGGACGGACTTCAGGTTGTGAGGGAGTTAATCCTGGAAGAAGAGTTTGAAATTACAAAGCCCATTTATCCGGGAACAAATCCAATAGGGCACATGGGAGGAGGACCTACTCTATTCAGAGAGAAATGTCAACAATGTGGAGAATGTGAACTTGGTAAATTCGCTGGAATTTGTCCTTTAACTCAGTGTGCTAAAGGATTGTTAAATGGACCGTGCGGAGGAAGTAAAAATAGAAAATGTGAAGTAGAACCCGAACGTGATTGTGCCTGGATAAAGATTTATGAACGTTTAAAAGCGCTGGGTGAGCTGGATAAGATGAGGAAGATAGTAGGACCCAAGGATTGGAGCAAAATGAATCGACCTCGGGAAATCGAAGTTGCCCCACTTGAGATGAAGTAGTATTTTTGGTCGAAAATTAAGAAAAGAGCAGCCCCTTAAAAAAATGAGTCGTAATGGCTTATAAAGTCAATATGACCGGATTTTGGACCGCTGTCTTTTGATTTTTGAACATTTTATAGGTGGTCGCCATTATGCCTACATACGAATACAAATGCCAGGCGTGTGGTTTCACGTTCGAAAAATTTCAAAGCATGAAGGACAAGCCCATCAAAAAGTGCCCAAAGTGTGATGGCACTGTACAGCGCCTGATTAGCGGCGGAGCGGGAGTGATTTTCAAGGGTTCGGGCTTTTATGCAACTGATTACGCCAAGAGTAATGCTCCGGCTTGTGGGCGAGACAGACCCTGCTGCGGCCGCGATACCCCGTGCGACAAAAAACCATGTGAATCTTAATACTAAAAACAAGGATATAAAAACTTGATGGAATGAAAAATGAGCATTTCAACAAATTATGTAAAAATCAGACAGGAAATTCCAAAAGGAGTGACAATAGTTCTCTCGGTCAAAACAAGAACAGTCGAGCAAATAGAAGAAGCTGTAGATGCAGGAGTTACAGATATAGGTCAAAATTACGTTCAGGAAGCCGGGCAAATGTACAGTTCTTTGCAGAAGAAAGCGGCTAAAGTCAGATGGCACATGATAGGCCATTTGCAAACGAACAAAATAAATAAAGCATTAAGAATCTTTGATGTTATTCAAACTGTAGATTCGCTGGAAAAAGCAGCAGCTATTGACAAAAGGGTTGAGAAAGCGACAAAAAAAACAGTTCCGGTTTATATAGAGATAAATATAGGCAGCGAATTTTCTAAAGCCGGTATAAAGCCGGCAGAACATGAACCCTTTGACGAATATATGGAAAAACTGGCTGGAGATATGTCTGCCCTTAGTCATTTAAGGCTGACCGGCTTGATGACTATGGGGCCTCGCTTTGGAAATCCTGAAGATGCCAGACCGTATTTTAGAAGGACAAAAAAAATATTTGAAAGAATCAAGGGCCTTGATTTACCCAATGTGGACATGAAGTATCTTTCCATGGGTATGACAAACTCATACAAGGTTGCCATAGAAGAAGGTTCCAATATGGTTAGAATAGGAACCGCGATATTTGGTAAAAGAGAGTGTGATATTGGGGAAAGTGGCAGACAATATTGATGAAATTGTAAAGGGTCTTCGGGCGAAGTTATCTATTGATACACTCAAGGCTGTCTTAAACATATCTGGGAATAAGGAACAGAAACTGAAAATTTCCTCTGTGAAGAAAAAAAAGAAAGACATAAATGGAAGAACAGCTATCTTTTAAAGATTATGTCATAGTTGCCTGTGGGACGCTTGGGCCAGAGTTGAATTACCTGAGAAACCAGGGTTTTCTTGATGCCAGGAAAATTGTTTATACAACACCTGGACGGCACGAGGTCCTTAAAGAGCTTGAAAGCCAGTTGATACAAAAAATAGATAGCGCTAAGGAGCATTCTAAGAAAATCATAATAGTTTATGGCGGCAAATTCTGCTACGTGAACATCGATAATCCCTACAGGACGATAGATACGATAATTGCCGAGCAGGCAGTCGGAATTTCAATTTCCAGAATAAACGCAACTCACTGCATGGATATGTTAGCCAGCGAAAGACAAAGAGATGAAATCGGTGGCGGTAAAAAGATTTTGTGGCTTACGCCGGGATGGATAATATATCGAAACTATGTCTTTCAGGACTGGGATAAAGGCAAAGCCAATGAGAATTTCCCCCAGCATACCGGGGGTGCTGTATTATTAGACGGCATAGACTTTTGGGATAAATATTGCGAGGAGCATCCTGAGAAGATCCTTGATTTCTCAGACTGGATGGGCATAGAAATTCAGCCATATAAGATTACATTGGATAGATTGAAAAACCTGCTTGCTAGCTGTGTTATTTCAGACCTGGAAAAAGAAATAGCTGAGCTGAAAAGCAGCCTGCCTGCTCACTCGACGAAGCCATCAATGATCCGGCGGTTAGAAGAACTCGAGGAAAAGCTGGAAAAGGCAAAAAAGCCAAGGCGGGAATCCTAATGACCATCGCAATTTTCAAAAAATAAAATGAGCGAAAAGATGGGAAGATGGGAAGCAAAAGAAGGGGTGAGATTTCTACGAAAAATTGGAATCAAGTCCGGTCAAACAATCTTGGATTTTGGCTGCAGAGTAGGCCATTACACTATTCCAGCAGCTAATATTATCGGAAGTGAAGGAATTGTTTATGCCGTGGACAAAGAACGAGAAGCGATAAAGGAACTGCAACAAAAAGCAATTTACTTGAATTTGAAAAACATAAAAACAATAAGCAATTCAGGCCAGATACAAATAGATTTAGAAAGCAACTCTATTGATGTAGTTTTATTCTATGATGTCCTCCACTATCATGAAAAAGAAAAAAGAAAAAAACTATATCAGGAAGCTTTCCGTATTTTAAAAAAGGAAGGTTTACTTTCTGTTTATCCCAAGCATACCTTGGAAGATGAGCCGATACGGCAATTCAAAGAATTAAATTTAAATGATGTCAAACAAGAGATTGAAGATTCAGATTTTCATTTCGAAGAAAAATGTTGTGGGATTATTAGTCATGATGATGGCCTTAATCACGGTTGTGTGTTGAATTTCAGAAAAGGTGAAAAATGAAAATTACAATTCTCTATGATAACAGCGCAAATCCGGGTCTAAAATCAGGATGGGGATTTTCGTGCCTGGTGGATAGTGGACAGAAAATCCTCTTCGACACAGGGGACAGCGGAGAGAAGTTGTTATACAACTTTGGAAAGTTAAACATTGACCCCAAAAGTGTAGATAAGGTTGTGCTCTCGCATAATCATTGGGACCACGTAGATGGCTTAGGGGGCTTTCAAGAGTTGAACCATAAAGCTGAGGTTATTTACCCGGAGGCTTTTTCGCAACCAACAGAAATATCTACAGGTATCTATTCAACCGGAGCCCTGGGAATGCTGATCAAAGAGCAAGCCCTGATCGTAAAGGCAGAAAAAGGAAATATAGTTACAACCGGCTGTGCACACCCCGGCTTGGAGACAATACTCCAGGCAGCCGGACAACTCGGTGAAATCTACGGTGTGCTCGGCGGCTTCCACGGATTCTCAAAATTAGACGAGCTTGAGGGTATTCAATTGATTGGGCCTTGTCACTGCACCCAGTATAAACAACAAATAAAAGATAAATACCCCGAACAATTCATGGAGATAAAAGCAGGAAGTGTTGTCGAAATTTGAAAGCGAAAAACATAATAACGAAAACTTAATATGACAAACCAACACCTGACCATCAAACCATGGATGTTGTTCTTTTGCAGTATAATGGTTGCTGCGAGAGCCGGAGGCGGGGAAGTAGGAAAGTATCTGGGTCCAGGCAGCGTGGTCCCATCGAGCGATAGCCGGATGCTGTATATTGCCTTTGCCGACGCAAAGCGGATCGCCTTCGTTAATATCCACAGCGGCAAGGTTGCTCGTTCTATTGGCACACCAGCTAAACCGACCGGCCTAACGTTGAGTCCTGATGGCCGGGAGCTCTATGTAACCTGCGCTGCTGCGCAGAGCACGCTCCTCATTATGGATGCTGAATCCGGTAAGATAAAGACGACGATTCCAGTAGGACACACGGCGTGCGGCCCGACGGTTACGCCCGATGGAAAACGGCTGTACGTCTGCAACCGCTTTGACAATGACGTCTCCGTGATCGACCTAAAGACCCGCAAGGAGGTAGCCAGGATATCTGCCACTCGTGAGCCGCTCGCCACAGCCATTACTCCCGACGGCAAGTCTGTGCTGGTGGCCAATCACCTTCCGGCCGACCGCGCCGATACGTCCGATGTGGCTGCGGTGGTGACAATCATTGATACACAGAGCAACGCGACGACTACGATTCGCCTTCCAAGCGGTGTATCCGGGCTGCGCGGCATCTCTGTATCTCCCGACGGCAAGTATGCTTACGTAACGCATATCCTGGCCCGCTATGAACTGCCTACCATCCAGGTGGACTACGGATGGATGAACGCCAATGCACTGAGCGTCATCGACACAAAAGAAAAAAAGTTGCTCAGCACCGTGTTGCTGGATGACATGTATTTGGGCGCAGCAAATCCGTGGGACGTGGCCTGCACGACTAATGGGAAATGGATTTGTGTAACCCACGCGGGTACCCACGAGTTGAGCGTGATCGACGCACCGGCCCTTCTGAAGAAGCTGTTGGCGATGCCGGTAAATCCAGAGCCATACCAGATGGGAGAGGTCGTATACGACGATCGCAATGAGTTGCTGGACTATTTCCGCCGTCTGCGGGCTACCTTGAGGGGCAAACCGGCAGAAAGCGGCGAGTTGTATACTCTGGGATCTGCTGCCGGTGTGTCCAATGACTTTACCTTTCTGGCTGGCTTACGTCGGCGAATCAAGCTAAAGGGCAAGGGGCCGCGCGGAATAGCGGTCATTGGCTCCAAAGCCTATGTTGCCCAGTACTTCACCGATACATTGAGCATAGTTCAACTTGAAGCCAAATCGCCTAACATTGTCCATGAGTTGGCGCTAGGCCCTAAGCCAAAACTGACCGACCGGCGACGTGGAGAGATGCTCTTTAACGACGCCGAATTATGCTTCCAACACTGGCAAAGCTGCACCAGTTGCCATCCGGATGGCCGCATGGATGGCCTTAACTGGGACCTGACCAATGACGGAATAGGCAACCTGAAAAATACCAAGAGCCTGCTCCTCAGTCACAAGACACCGCCAGTGATGAGTTCGGGGGTCCGCGCATCGGCCGAAATGGCCGTTCGGACGGGCCTCAAACATATTCTCTTCACAAATCCTCCAGAGGAAGATGCGGCCACAATTGACACATACCTGAAGTCGGTCGAGCCGGTACCCAGCCCATACATCGTTGACGGTCGGCTCAGCCCGGCAGCCAAGCGAGGCAAGAAGCTGTTCTTCAGCAAGGAGGCGGGTTGTTCCAAGTGTCATGCAGGCCCTCTTTACACTGATATACAGATGCACGACATAGGTTCAAAAAGCCCGTGCGACCACCGTAGAAATTTTGATACTCCCACCCTGATCGAAGTCTGGCGGACAGCCCCATACTTTCATGACGGGCGCTACACCACCGTCAAGGAGTCGGTCTCTAAATGCAAGGACCATAATGAGGGCGGCGAAGTCGAGTTCGACGAGCAGCAGATCGATGATCTGGTCGAGTTCGTGTTGACGCTGTAGCCAAGAGCTGCAGCCCTAACTAAGCAGGAGGCGACGATTTATGGTCGAAAGCCGCCTTACATGTACGACTTTAATGCAGCAATTATCGGGAGAATCTTGGATTGATTGATATAGAAGATGGAGTCAAAAATAAAATGGTGGGTAGTATATTTAGTTAGAAAGAAAAGCGATAATATGAGTACCAAAATTGTTGATAGCAGCAAGCACAAATACATATTTGGCCCGGTACCTTCAAGAAGGCTGGGGCGTTCGCTTGGGGTTGATTTAGTACCCTTTAAAACGTGCACATACGATTGTATTTACTGTCAGCTTGGAAGAACGACCAACAAGACGATGCAAAGAAAGGAATGGGTGCTAACTGATAGTGTCATAGAACAGATCAAAGATAAGCTCGGTTCCAAACCTGATTATATAACCTTATCCGGCTCAGGTGAGCCGACACTTTTCTCAAAGCTTGAGGAACTTATTTCCAAGATTAAGCGTCTTACTGATATTCCGGTAGCGGTTCTTACAAACGGCTCACTGTTGTGGCTGCCGGAAGTAAGAAGGGCTTTGAAACCTGCTGATTTGGTTGTTCCGTCGCTTGATGCTGGAAGTAATCAGATATTTCAATACGTTAATAGACCTCACCCCGATATAACTTTTAGCAAGATGTTGGAGGGATTAGTAAAGTTCCGTAGCGAATACACAGGCAAGTTCTGGCTTGAAGTTTTTCTTTTAGCTGGCGTTACTACTACAGAAATAGAAATTAAAAGGCTGAAAACATGTATGAACTCTATTTGTCCTGACAAGGTTCAGGTAAATACTGTTACTCGCCCTCCTGCAGAGAATTTTGCCGAGACGGTTCCGAAAAAACAGTTAAAAACCATAGCCAACCAATTGTATAAAAATGCAGAAGTTATAGCCGACTATAAAAGTGTTCATAAACAACAGGAATTTTCTGCTCGACGTGAAGACGTACTGACCCTTCTAAAACGTCGGCCTTGTTCTATCGAAGATATTGCCGCAGGACTTGGCCTTCATCGAAATGAGGTTGTTAAGTATATAGAGGAGTTATCCTCCGAAGGCAAAATCGAATCAAAACCTCATAATCAACAGCTTTACTATAAAGCTGTAACATAATAACAGCTCCGGGAATATGATAGGAGAAAAAATGAAAATAATAGGGATCAATTGTAGTCCGCGTAAAGGTCAAACAACCCAAAAAAGTTTAGAGGTCTGTCTCAACGCAGCTCGCAACGAGTCGAATAACATTAGAACCGGTATTATTGAGCTTGCCGGTTTAGATATCCGTGGTTGTTTGGCTTGTGGTTACTGCAAGAAGCAGCTCAAGTGTAAACAGGAAGATGATTTTAACTCCCTCATCTCTGTTCTTAACGATAAGGAGCTTGCAGGAATCATAATAGGTACACCTGTGTATTTGGGGACCATGGCCTCCCAGTGCAAGGCCTTTTTAGATAGATGTGTGATGTTTAGACGCAATGGTTTTATTTTCCGCAATAAAGTCGGCGGTGTCCTGGCTGTAGGCGGTGTGCGTAACGGCGGTCAGGAACTTACGATTCAGGCCGTTCAGGCCGCAATGCTCTGTCAGGATATGATATGTGTTGGTGATGGAATTAGCACGGCACACTTTGGAGCGGCATTATGGAGCAGCGGACCAGATGGGATTGAGAGTGACGAGATAGGGCTTGAAACCGCCAGAAATCTTGGTAGACGTCTCGCTAAGGTAGCTGCAAAAATAGGAATATAATTATGGCATAGCAGCAATTTCGTGTTACTTTCCAGCCTTCCGGGCGTAGCGTATTTGTACTGCCTGGCACCAACCATATCCTCACTTGCTAACAAATACGCAGGCAAGGTCAGGTCACGGTGTGCAAAGTAAATGTCGATCAGGTGCCCGCTGTAGCCCAACGATACAGAGTTATGGCGATCCCTACCATTCTAATTATCAAAGTAGCAGGAGCAATAAGTCAAGAAGCTAACCGCCGAGGGGACATATCAAAAATGGACGCCTGGAATCTCGAAGCAGGCAAGCACGTCTTTGCAAGAGAAGCCAAAGAAATAACACAATTTACAGATACAAAAGGTTTCCGGATTCCCCTCAATTTTGGTACAACCAAATTAAGTCACTTAAGCTAAGGTGATGTAAGAGTCTATCGCTTTCGGAGAAATGTTATGAAATCTCGAAAAGTTCCTAATCATTGCCTGGTGGCAGTGGTCTTTCTGTTCGCGACATGGCAGATGCCGCCACACCTGATCGCTCCGGTCTCTGCTGACGGGAAGGCAACAGCCAGGCCAATTGTTCCTCTGGATACTATCGACGAAGCAAAGGATACCCCTGGAGCGTCTAACAAGCTGTGCTCCACCAAGCCAAATAACCGAGCGGAATCGGTCCGCGCCGTAGTCTCCCACCTTGGCTTGGGCGAAGGCTCGCTTGTTGCTGACATCGGAGCAGGGAGCGGCCGAGACACATGGGTTTTTGCGAAGATTGTCGGTGAAAAGGGGACCGTTTTTGCCGAGGAAATCGTAGAAAACAGGGTAAAGTCATTAGAGACAGAGGCTAAGAAAAAAGGTCTTAACCAGGTTCGTGCTGTGCTGGGCCGCGCCGACGATCCCTGCTTGCCCCCAAGTTCCGTTGATCTTGCCTTTTTGCATTATGTTTACCACCATCTTGCGAAGCCCCGAGAGATGTTGCGAGGGATCTGGCGTACCTTGAGGCCAGGCGGCCATCTTGTGGTGGTTGATCGACGGCAAGGAACGTTACGCGACTGGGTGCCGCGACACCTCCGTGAGAAGAAGCATTTCTGGATCGCCGAAACAACGGTGGTTAGAGAGGCAAGGGAAGAAGGGTTTGCTTTCATAGCCTGTGCCGAACAGTGCTGGCACACAAAGGATGAGTTCGTCCTTATCTTTCGGCGTCCAAAACAGCTGAAGAGCACCGGCCATGATCCAGACCCTTTTCTTCCCATTCGAGTGGAAAAGTGCTCCCACCTGTTTCTCCCCCTTGCTCGTCCTTATCAGCGGCCGGTTTTTGTCGCGCTGGGAGAGGCACGCAAACTGATGTATCCAATCCTTGAAAACTCTTCCGGCGAAGGGCTGGATATCGTTTTAGAGGAGTGGGCTACACAAAAAGAAGAGAGACCACCGCTTCCGCCTAATGTTTCCCTCCCTTCAGTTCTCACAGAGAGCGGCGACCCTCATTTGGAAGATGAGCAGATCGATGTAGTTTTCTTCTTAGACAGCTATCATCTGCTTTTCCACGGAACAACTCTGCTGGCCAAGATTTATGAAAAGCTCTCACCAACCGGCTGCGTATACGTTCTGGATCGCAAAGCAGAGAATCCGCTGTCCCGGCGCGAAGCAAGCCATCGCAGAAAGATACGACCAAAGGCGGTAAAGCAGGAGATGGCCGAAACAGGTTTCTTCCTGTGGTTTCGCGGTCCCCGACCAGCTCGCGACCGCTTTCTTCTCGTCTTTGGTAAAGCCCGGCCCGAAAAGGTCCTACCCAAAGGTGATCCTTTTGTCGGCGGACCAGGGATTCCCGAACCGCTTGGGCAATGGCTTAAAAGAAACTACTGGCGCCTTCGGGGCCTTAAGGCAAATGATGGAAGATTTGTCCTTTTGAGGGCATCAGGGAAGAAAGGGGCGGTGGAGAAAATCCCCAGCGGTTCGCTAAGTAAAGAGATATGGAAAATCCCGAAAGAGAAACTTGTCCTTTATTTCGAAAAAAAAGACGAAAAGTATTTGCTGACCAATTATCGATCCTTGGACGGACAATAGCTGTGGCTCGCAGGGTCGAGGGCTTAGGCTTAACCAGCGGAGCTATCGAAAAGGTTATTTTTGACGATGATGCTCGCTGCAGTCTGATTGGCAATGTGGTACCCGTGGGAATGTGTGGTAGTGGACTTATCGATCTGGCGGCTGAAATGCTAAACTGCGGCATTATTGCTTATACTGGGCGACTCGTACCATCCGACGAACTTGACTCTGGGATTCCAGATCCTATAAAGAAAAGGGTTTATCAAAACTGCGACGGACAGATGGAATTTCTCGTCTTCCAGGAATCGACGAGCCGCAAGGACCTGCGGGTAGCCGTAACTCAGAAAGACATAAGAGAACTTCAGCTTGCTGTTGGCGCAATTCGGGCCGGTATCAACATTATGCTCCGAAAGACCAGTACCAAAACAGAAAACATCAAGCATATTTTCATTGCCGGAGGATTCGGTAGTTTTATTCGGAGAACCAATGCCCAACGAATCGGACTTTCGCCGAGCAAGATGGATCACCAAAAGATTGCCTGTGTTGGCAATACCTCCCTTAATTGGGCTAAATGGGCACTGCTATCGACTAATGTGCGCAAAAAGGCAGAAGAAATCGCTGAAAAGACCTCGCATATTCAATTTTTATTGACAACCGGTTTCAAACGGAGTTTGCGAATGCGATGTTTTTTCCTGACTACGAATAAGGCAAGCTGCTTCGGCAATGAATTTTTTGGAATTGAAGCTTAAATTCCGGTTGCAGTTCGGATAAAATCTGGAACGTAAAGTATCTGTCAAAAATTTTAACTAAGATTGGAGGATATTTTATGGAATCCTTAACGAAGGACAGCTTTTTACAAAAAGTTTTTAACTATGAGCAAAATAAAGAATGGAAGTTTGAAGGCGACCTGCCCTGCATCATTGATTTCTATGCCGATTGGTGCGGGCCATGTAAAATGGTAGAACCTATTTTACAGGAACTTGCGCAAGAATACCAAGGTAAGCTCAATGTTTACAGGGTAGACACAGACGCTCAGCAGGAATTAGCGACTTCTTTCGGCATTCAGAGTATTCCCAGCCTCCTCTTTGTACCATTAAATGATAAACCTCAAATGGCAACAGGCGCATTACCACAAAAAACACTAAAAAAAGTGATAAAAGAAGTGTTGAAAGTTGAATAATAATGTGCTCCCGCTTATCAAGAAAAAAACTGGATTGGTAACGCTCCTGTTGGATAAGCTATGCAAGATGACGGGTAATATTATTAACCA
The DNA here is from genome assembly GCA_964417935.1 of uncultured Pirellulales bacterium. Lineage (GTDB taxonomy): Bacteria > Planctomycetota > Phycisphaerae > Sedimentisphaerales > Anaerobacaceae > NIOZ-UU13. The sequence goes on along the minus strand of CAYQKF010000121.1, from coordinate 3,372 downwards.
CACTTCAAGGGCATAACGATGAATCGTACGCGAAGAAACCTTATTGGCATAAGTTTTCACCAAGCTGCTCCCACAGCGGTACGCCAATTGACGACAAACGATAAGCATTGCCACTTTATTGGCAGGGCCCGACAGGGTGAGCCCTTTTATATCCCTGCGGAGAGTATAAGCTGTCCTTTAGCCAGGTTCCACCTGGGAATTGAGAATATAGACCTTAATAATTTGGCCGAGATTCTGGTAAGTTGGACCGACGCCGTGGATCAAAACACAGGGCTTAAGTTTCTCAGGTCTGCATATCGCATGAACCAGCCCTACAAATACATTGCTTACTTCAGCTATCCAGAGAAGGACCTCAAACCCGACGTGATAATAAGAATCTGTAACTCAGAAGAGACTCAACAAATAGTCCAAAGGTACTCATCTCTGACCGGTGTAAGAGTGGATTCTTCCATTTCAGGCATCGGGGCTGCGTGTGGCGAATGTACAGCATACGTTCTGATGAGAGGATTACCAACGGTTTCGGTTGGTTGTAATGGCTCAAGGCCGGGTATAAATCTCAGAGATGACGAATTGTTGCTGGCTGCGCCATTCGGTTCCAGGATCTCTCGGTTGATGATAGGGTAGAATAAACAGATCACAAACAATACCGCGCTGACGCTGACCAAGCTCTATGGGGATGGGACGAACCCCGAAAGTGTCCCAGCCGTAGTTGAAGGTTGGCGACGGCTGTTTACGTTCATCTTATCCTACTTTCCTTTGAACAGCAAGTGCCTCCGTTTGTTCAGAGCGATCCAGATACGATTTGAGCATCCAGAACTGCTTATACCCGCTGATCCGCTTGAAGTGCTTCTCTGTCTCCAAGAATGCCGCACTCGCCCACCGCAACACCATTCGCCCATCAGACCCGAACCGTCCGCATCCAAACTCCAGAGTGAGGCAATTCTATAATATTCGTTGTGTGTAAACATCTACCAAGCGGAGCAGGCAAATCCATACGCGCGACCGTGAACGTCTCGCCCATCTTTACATCTGCAGCAGATAGCAATTTGTTTATCTGTTCCGAATTGAATGTGAATCTTTCCTTATGGACGATCTTGCCTCTTGAGATGGCATCAATATTTGGGATATTCTCAAGAATATCATCTTTTCTTGCCCAGTGAAACGTCGCCTTCATGATACTTATATGAAGATTTAATCGGTAAACTGAGCCATAAGCACCCTGAAGTTTCCTTTTGTAGTTTTGCAAATCCAAAGTTGAAATATTCTTTATCCTTCGACTTTGTCCAAGGAAGGACATTAATTTGTGCAAACTGCTGATTTGATCGTTATGGTGTTTTGGGCTAAGGTCGTTTGCTAAGACTTTTGAGTTTTGATACTGTAAATATAAATCACCCACTTTTTTCAAGGTCATACTACCATTGGACGCTTTCTGTATTAAGTTTTGACCTCCGTGCAAATATGTTGCTTGATACAGGTATCTTTCGAGTGCTTGCTTCTTGTCGGACCCAAAGTAATACATTTTTCCTTTGATCTTTTTACAGTATTGTCCTGTGGTATGCAGTGTTAAAGGAAACTTGTCCGAACGTGTTTTTCTTTTTGTAGCTTTCATAGCCCTATCTCCTTAAAAGAAATAACAATAGTTTTTTTCAGATAATCACGAATTAGTTGTAGTTTTGGTTGTAACTTCCAATGATTTAATAACACCCCAAAATCATAAGTATCTGTAACAAAAAATCTTGTGATTATTATATGGGATAGAAGTGAAAAGGACATTGAATCCGGTGCGCAAAAAGCGGCGTTTTCTGAGACTGTAGCAAATTTACCGGCATGGTAGTGCTCTTTTCCTCGTATGATGAAGTGTATTTACGGTTTCGTTACATCCGCAAGCATATGAGTCTCGCAGCATGTCAATCGCGATTCGTTGGCTTATATGGTCTCTGGTTCGAACACGATATATGCTCTTTTGCATTTTCCGATGACGGCGATTTGCATGTTCCACTGCATTGGAAGTCGCTGGCAGTAAGGAATCATCAAGAAAAGTCAATGACTTCTCAAGATTGGGCGAGAAAAGCTTCTTCAGTGTCTCTCCCAGCGTCAGGTCACGAGTATCCAGCATATCTTTGAATCGCCTAAAAAACCGTGTCATGTCCTCATGTGTCGGATTGTGTTCGAGAACTTCATAATAAAGACGCCGGAACTTGTGGTTGTCCACAATGAACAGTACACAGAAAGGACCGTCATACAGTTCATTAGTGGCGATGTAGCCGGAGAAGTCTGCTAAGACATCGTCAAGGTATTTGGTTTGGATGGAGCTTTCAGTTTTTTTCCCCCGTTGCCTCAACCCAGTTCTGAATCGTAGCCCAAGGGACAAAGACTCGATGGTCACGCCATAAATGCCACGAGGCAGCCCGATAGGGCAAACCGTCTTCCACAACATGGCGAACCGCAAGTTGCACCACACGGCGGGTGTATTGACAATGATGGTATGCCAGATCGCTGAGGTCAGCGTTAAAATACCTGCCACACTTACTGCAACGATGTTGTGAATAGGTGACCAACAGATCACAGGGACGATTGGCTTTGAGGTCTCCGAGGTCGTGAAGTTTACGAGTGAAGATATTGTCCCGATATGACAAATGGCCACAGAACGGGCATTTACACTTCTTGTAATTGCGTGAATGCTTTCTGATTTTCGGCTTGGGCAAGTCCTCAACACGCGTAATTCCTTCCGTTACATCAGGAACATATTCTCCAGGTCCATACATTTTATTTTCCTCCAGAAAAACAACAACTTTCTGAAGGATATATCGACCATTACTATCCTAACACATTTAAAATACCGGTAAATTTGCTACAGTCTCAAATTTTTGACAATTTTCGGATTAAGTATCCGGAGGTCTTTATCAAAATCTCCATGCTTATTTACTTTAAAATGACCAAGGGATCAAATGTCGCTGTTATGTAAAACTTGTAGTAAAAATGTAATGTGCACACTCTATTTGTGGGTGTGATTGTAGCACAAAACGGACGAAATTGCTACTGAGAAGTCCAGGGATGTAAATGCTTGTATTTCAATAGGATAGATCAGATGTCATGACGGTCCCATTGGCCCTTGACAACCACAAATTGACACAAATTTGACACAAATGGCTCATTTTGCTCGTTTTAAGTGTAAAAAGAATTGACAACCAGTATAGGAAGATGTTATTGTATAAGCACTTAGAAACATTTACGGGCCCGTAGCTCAGCGGTTAGAGCAGTGGACTCATAATCCATTGGTCGTAGGTTCGAATCCTACCGGGCCCAATTGTAAGCACTTCTTAATACTACAGCGCAACATAGTTATAGCTCACACGGTACACAAGATTTCAA
>CAYQKF010000120.1:0-15084 GCA_964417935.1 uncultured Pirellulales bacterium | reverse complement strand
CCCCTGCTTTCGCAGGGGTGACATCGTCGGTTGTTGCTTTCCACAACAGATACTATTTAGCTCACATTTCACGTGGAGTTTTTCTTTATACGCAACACACATCCTTGTCCTGAGCGAAAGAAAGCTTGCCCTGAATTAGCCGTAGCCCTGAGCGAAGTCGAAGGGGCAGCCGAAAGGTCGAAGGGACACAACACGAAACGGTCATTCCGAGCATAGCGTCTGGTGGCAGCCTCAAGCGCAGCTTGGGGATAGCGTCAGTTGTATTCACCATCCCCAAAGCCTTCGGCTTTGAGGCTGCCACTCAACCGTGAGAATGACCAATTACAGATTCAATCTTGACAGACTACTCAGGCCAGACTTTGTCCAAGCTCGTATGCTTCTTCCAAACGCTCGGCTTTCCGGCGAATCTCTCCCTTTCCACTGACTCCCGGCACAATAATTTTGCCGACCAGCTTCACTTGCAGATAATCAAGGCACTTTTCGAAAAATTCAACAACAGGCCTGGCTGTTTCGGGATTCTCTTCCTCAAAAGGAACCGCTATCAGTGCCGACTTACCCTTTATCTTTTCTCTGTTTTCCGGGCAGTTAAAGTACACAAATCGGTCAATGAAAGCCTTCATAAGAGCGGTTGGCCCATACCAATATACCGGCGTGCCGAAGATTATCACATCGCTTTGAATAATCCTCGGATATATAGACAGCATATCATCGTTCTTGTTACAATCTTTGCCCTCCCAGCATACGTGACATCCGTCGCACTCCCTGATAGTAAAATCACCCAAAAATAGCTCATCTACTAAAGCTCCCTCCGCCCTTGCTCCTTCTGCTATTTTCGATACGAGTATATGTGTATTTCCGTTCCTGCGCGGACTTCCCACAACTGCAAGTATTCTCTTCATAATCAGACTTTCCAAGTCTTCGGCCTTGCGTTTTTAATCCATATCTGTTTTTTTTGATTTTTCCGGCACCTTCCATCGGGTCGAGCATTTTGGACAGCGCACAATCTTCCCGGCATTTTCTTTATCCACTTTAATCTTCTGTCCACATATACACCTGTACCGGATGAATTCTTCCTTTGGTTTCTCCGGCTTTGGCGGTATCGTTTGCAGCCTGGTTTTTTCTGTTTCTGATTTTTCCCATTCTTGCTGCCAGTATGCAATATCTATCCTGCGTTCTTCCGGTATTTGCTTCTTCTCAAAGCCGAGTAGCTCCAGAAGTGACTTCTCATCCCGCAGCATAACGATAAACTTTGTCTTGAGCATTATAATCGCCAGAACAAACCCTGCCAAAAAACCGCTTATGTGAGCATGATACGCAACGCCGCCAAGCCGGTTTCTGCTCAGTATAGCCCCGAGCACATCGAAAGCAAACCACAGCAAAATGATCCAGTAACCAGAAACCTTGAATCGCACCGGGTAATAGATTAACAAAAAGAAACAGCTTATCGAGTTCTCCGGAAAGAACACAAGATACATTCCGACAATACCGTTTATTGCCGCGCTGGCCCCGATCATCGAGCCGCCCGCGAATATCAGGTGGGTAACGGCCGCTATCATACCAAGGCCCACATATACCGGCAGATAAAGTAAATTGCCCAGTTTCGAGCACACGGCGTTGCCGAACAGCCAGAGGAAAATCATATTCCCTAACAGATGAAGTGGCCCCGAATGCAGCCACATATACCCGAAGATGCCCTTTATACCCCATCCCCTCAGAATAAGCTGGGCCATCGTCCCCTTCTCCATATACTCTTTCATAGTCCCACCTTGGGCTATGAACTGACTGACTTCCGCCACTTGAAGGGCGAATATCACAATCACCACCAGGACCAGTACCCGGTTCACAACCGGCGGATAGTCGAATGGAACATCCACGCGATAAGGAATAAACACGCCAAAGACTCCTTAAAACCAAAGCCATCTTTTCACATTACTACCCCCTCTTTACCTATAAATGTCACACTCAAAGGGAGCTTACAGAATCCGCCCAAATCCTCGTTTTTTTTCTTGTGACTTTTAATCCTAAGCTCTTATGCTCTATCTTTTCACGAACAGACTGCCCGGCAGTTGCTTTATCAGGCCTTTCAGCCGCAGCGATACCAGGCCTGCATTAACACTTCCCGCCGCCAAATCCGTATCGTCAATTATTTGCTCTATGTGCTGCGGTTCTTTATTGAGGCATTCATAAATCGTCTTTTCAGGGACGCTGAGCTTCAACTCTTTTATGTCGAACAATGGTGTCTCTATGCTTTTAGCCGCCTTTTCCGCAGCCGTACTTACGTGGTCTTCTAATTGTTCGCCAATATAGCCGAGAGCTTCCATCACGTCCTCAACGGATTCTATCAGCTTCGCTCCCTGTTTTATCAACTGATGTGCGCCCTTACTCAACGGCGAATCAATCTTCCCCGGCACCGCCATCACCTCACGATTATTTTCCAGTGCAGCCCTTGCCGTAATCAATGCCCCAGAGCGGAACCCCGCTTCGACTATAATTGTGCCAAGAGACAATCCCGCTATTATCCGGTTACGTGGCGGGAAGTTCTCCGACAACGGCTCGTACCCCAACGGCAGTTCGCTAATGCAGGCACCGGATTCAGCTATAAGCTCAAACAGCTTTTTGTTCTCCGGCGGATAGATATTTTCCAGCCCGCAGCCCTGCACCGCAATTGTTCGCCCGCCGGCTGATAAGGCACCCTGATGTGCGGCGGTATCTATCCCGCGAGCCATTCCCGAACAAATAGTAAAGCCGGCCGAGCTTAAAAAATGAGCAAGCCGGGATGACTGCTCCTGACCATACAAACTGCAGCGCCGCGAGCCGACTATCGAAATCGCCAAATTATCTTCTCTGCTCAAACTTCCCTTTATGTAAAGGACCGGCGGAGGGTCGTAAATCTGTTTCAGCGCGGGCGGGTATCGCTCATCGTCAACATTGATTATCCAGATGCCGAGCTTCTGTGCTAATTCCAGTTCAGCGGTAACATCGAACTTGCCATGTGTCGCGGCAATCCGTTCAGCGGTTTTGAAACCCACTCCGTCAATTTTAGCTAACTCACTGACCGAAGCACCTAACGCCCTGTCTGCTGAGCCGAAATGTTTTATGAGCTTCGCGAATGTGGTCGCCCCGACACTATCAGCTCTGATTAATCTGAGCCATTTTTCAATATCAGTAGAATTGTGTTGCAGTTTTGCCATTGTTTCAATGTCGGAAAACGGAAAACCATAAAGCCACAGATACCCGCCCATTCGATCTTTCGGCTTCGCTCAGGGCAGGCTCCACACAGACCCAGGCCTCACAGGTTCGTATTTAACCACGAAAAACACAAACGCACAAAGAAAAATCAAACATTGATTTTCGGGGATTGAGCAAACAGTGTGAGAATCCCTCAATAATATTGGTTTTTTTCTTGACGGGAAGATGGTTAATTTGGTACAAATATGATAGGCAAAGTTTGTGGATTTTTGGCCTTTCCGTGGGGCAAAATCCTGGGCACTTTGTAAAATGTCCTGTAGGGAAGGTTAAGATTAACGAGGAACGGGTAGTGGTTTTAGGGCTTTACACTCTAAAGGTGGAATAAGTGCATTTATAACGGCCGATGCCGGACTTTTGAAGAAAGGAGGTAGGGTCAAAAAGAATTGAGAATTGAGAATTGAGAATACCTATGACATAAATTGAAAATTGTTCTGCATTCTGTCCCGCCATAGGGGGGTAAACTTCTGCTTTGGTGTGTAGCCAAGGCAGGTTTATGTTAACTTTTTTGTTAGGAGAAAAAGAGGTAAAGAGGGTAAAAATTATTATCGGTTGTTTTGTTTATGTGTGATTGTTGGCTCGTTGTTGACAATCAAAAACTAATGTTAACTTTCATTTCCCAAAAGGGAAAAAAGGAGAAATTCATATGTCTAAAATGTTTAGAAAATTTAGAAAAATGATTTGTTTGGTTTCTTTTGTTCTGGTGTTTTCTCTGGTGGGTAATGTTCAAGCTGCTGACGTGACCTGGACCGATACCATTGGCGACCACCTCTGGAGCACGGAAAGAAACTGGGACAGCCTTACAGTCCCCACCTCTGCCGACACGGCCGTTATCAACATGCTCCCCTGCCCGATTATCGCAAACGAAGGCGCCGTGGCTGATGTAGTATTGGTTGGACATGGTAGTGAAATCGGTGCCCTGACAGTGGACGGCGGAACTCTTACGACAACCAACTATTTTCTATTGGGCAGTGGCCAGGGTAGTAATGGGACAGTTAATATGATTAATATGAATAGTGGCACCATAACTTGCAACAAGCATTTTTTTGTGGGTTACAGCTGTTCGGCCACCCTCAATATGACCGGTGGCACTATTACAATCGGCACTAACTTCAGGATAGCAAGTATGGCTACAGCTACAGGTCACTTGAATCTGGATGGTGGAATCATTACCTCCAATAATCTTGAGATGAGAAAGGAAGCTGGTTCTGTCGGCACGATGGACGTCGGAGGCGGTACGCTGATAATAAACGGCAATAGAATATCGCTCGTCCAGGGATACATCGACAACGGCTGGATTACCGCCTATGACGGCAACGGCATGCTGAACCTGGATTATGACGTCACGAATGAAGGTAAGACCACATTGACAGCCCTCCACAATCTCAATCCGTTTCCGGCCGATCATGGTACCGTCGGAGCCGGTGCGGTCGAGCTGAGCTGGACTTTACCTGATCCGTGTGTGCCCGGTCAGCCGGTACCCGTTGACGTTTATTTCACCGACGACCTGCAAGCGCTGCAATGGTTTACAGATCCGGCAGCCATCCAGGTTGTCAACCAGCAGAACGTGACTTCCGTTGTCGTGCAAGCTCAACCAAAGACACGGTACTACTGGGCGGTCGACACATATATCGGCGATCCGAATGATCCTATTTTTGGGTCTATTTTTAGCTTCATCGCAGATAATCTGCCTCCCGAAGTGGATGCCAGCGCCGATGTAGTAACCTGGCTTCAAGAGGGTGTTGCCAGGACCGGGAATCTGGATGCAACCGTCACCGATGACGATGCTTATACCGTGCAGTGGACGGTGGTTAGTGAACCCAATGACCCCAACAACCCTGACGCCTTGATTGCCGAACCGAGCGCCGAGGACACGGGTATTACCCTGTCAGCCGCGGGCGAGTATGTCTTGCAGTTGGAGGCCTTTGACGGTGAATACACCGGCTCGGACACGGTTACTATCAACGTGTATAACGACAGTTGTGAAGCAGCCCAGTCACTGCCCGATTATGAGCCGTTTCCTGGGGACCTCAATGGTGACTGCATCGTCGATGATCTGGATTTGGCTATATTACAGGAAGACTGGTTAAAGGTTAATTTACTGACTGAAGAGTGGTTCACGATGGACTGAGACCACTATCCTTAAGCGGTAATTAATCCAGTTGTTCTTTCAAATTGTTAGAATCCTTAGAAAATCTAACAACAAAGGGCAATGTAAAACACATTGCCCTTTTTTCTTCTCAGGGTTGACAATATTGTTTTTTTAGTTAAACTAAAATTAGTTATTGAGAATTTTTTTCAGTTTTGACAATTGGATAATTCTAGAAAAGAAAGGAGTACTATTATGAACAAACGAAGAGGATTTACCTTAATAGAACTTTTAGTGGTAATAGCTATTATTGCCCTGTTGATGGCAATATTGATGCCGGCCTTAAACAGAGCAAGGAAACAGGCGAGGTCGGCTGCCTGTCAGGTGAACCTTCACCAATGGGGCATCATCTGGTCGATGTATTGCGATGATAACGATGGCTATTTCTGTATGAGATCCTCCACGGGTGGGTGGACGCGTGGGGAGTGGGTAATAGCGCTGCGGCCTCAGTACGACACAAAACGAGGGATTCTCAAGTGCCCGATGGCCACGAAACGCCGCCCTGCTGGGGAGGAGTGGGGGGGTCCCTTTAACACCTACATCATGTGGGGCGACCTCGACCTGCGTGAAGAAGGCAGCTATGGTGTAAACTGCTGGATTTATAAGCCACGGCCAGGACAGACTAGCATCCAGGGATGTCTGACTGAATACAATTGGAAGACCAAAGATGTTGCAGGTGGAAACAGGATACCCGTGTTTGCCGATACCATGTGGAGAGGAGGCTTTCCAAATGAGTTGGGTACAAAGGGAAACCCGCCTCAGTTTAACGGTCAGTGGCTTCACTCTGAAAATGATATGCAGCATTTCTGCATCGACCGACACAATGGGTCTACAAACTTCCTTTTTATGGATTGGTCCATCAGAAAGGTAGGACTTAAGGAGTTGTGGACGCTGAAGTGGCATCGCGATTACGACACAGGAGGTCCTTGGACAACGGCAGGTGGCTGCGGACCGAGCGATTGGCCACAATGGATGAGGCACTTTAAAGATTATTAAAAAATAACCATCATAAAAAAACAGAATTGAAAAAAGTAGGTACTACCTCATAATGTTGGTAAAAGTTAATGCGAATTTTATACATTTAAAAAACATTTTGACTTTTTTTTATTATGGAGAAACTTGGCATAATTGCATTAAATATAGAGCTAACGACTATTTGAAATTACCAAAATGACCTTTAATGGCCCAAAGAACCTTACTAATATCGTGAAGTAGTACCATATTTAATGATTTGATGCTAAATGAATTTTAAAGCAATAGGCATATTTACATGGTTTCTCGTCTGGTGTCCGGACCACCAGATTTTCCCCTTCCTGCTGCCAGATTAAATCCTTTTCCAAACCAAGCATTTGGACCGATGATGATTCTTTTGCCCGGATTCCTGGAATTACAATCTCATCACCCGGCCAGCCCCAATGAATGACATATGCGACTTCGTTTTTGGAAGTATAATAATAAGGGCCTTGTTTCTTTGCAACATCTAAAACTTGCTGATACCGCCACCACCATATCTTAACTCCTTGAAACTCTATTTGTTTCGGCCAGGGAGGCAATCGAACACATTCAGGATCCGGTTCGAAAAAAGGCCTTGTCCCATAAATTGCTTCACCATTAATTTCTAACCAGTCTCCAATCTCCCACATAATCTCCCATGCTTTTTTTGTATTAACCATTTGGACACTCCAAACACCTCCTTTTGAAACCATATCAACAAATACATGAAGCAGGTCCTCCGGTTCACGATAAATCCACTCCCACTTTTCACCTGCTTTCATGTGAATACCAAAATCGTTGACCCAACAATTCCATTCATTACGTAACATATCCCAGATCATCCATGTTTTTGGTGATACGCTACTCATGGTAAAGCCTTCCCCTTCAAGCACATCACCATATTCCCATTTTTCACTGCAATCATTCCCCAGATCATCATTCACCCAGACATCTTTTCCTTTTTTATCCGCATCATTATAAAACCAGGCTACCAGTTCGGGTGTCCTCAAGTAAGATGATGGAGCCTGACATCCATCGAAAAAGAGGAAATCGGCATTGATTCTTTCAACTTCATTTTTAATCTTATTATGAAACCAGTTTACATACCCCGGATCTCCAATTGCAGGGATTTTTCCAGTGCCAAGCAAATTATAATGCAATCCAACTTCGAAACCATGCTTTCTTGCTGCATTTACTTCATCAGATGACATTAACAGACCTTCTGTTCCGGGATAACATCCAAGAAGCATGGAGACAAAAAACTTTGCCCCTGTTTTTTCATAGGACTTCATAAGTCCATCATAATACTCAATTTCTTCGTCTTCTTCATCATTTATAAAATAATCTAACTTTAACTGTCCCGTACCATAAAGTTTTATCGCTTCAAATTCTTCATCAGTTGCTTTCTTGAAGCCTAATTCCCGTCTCCTTTGTGCATCTCTTGTCCAGTGCCAGCAAGTATTATCATCAAAATCCTTTGGAGGTCCTACAAACTGAATTCCAAGTTTTGCGTCTTTAAGCCATTCGGGAGCTTCATGTGCAGAAATACTATTCAGGGTTGGTTGCCACTTTTCATTAACTTGTTGCGATTTAAGAGTACTTGTAAAAGTAACTATTAAAGTCACAAATAATATTTTATTAAAATTAATTAACATTTTCGTAACCTTTCACGGGTACTTGTAACCTTTAACGGTAACCGTTCACGGGTATTTCGACGGTATTGAATAACACGCTCAATGCCAAATACCCATTCTTAACTTTTCAATTCACTTTATAACACATTCAGAATCATAATGCAAGCTGAAAATATCTGTTTTTTTTCAAGCGGAGGCCCGCGTTCGCCCGATAATAGCCATAGTAAATGGCTTGAGGACGAAAATTGACTTCCAAAAAAGAACAATTCTATATCCAACGCATCTTGGAACTTGAAGCTCAACTGAAACGCCGCGAGCCCACTATCGAAATCGCCAAATTGTCTTCTCGCGTCAGACTCCCTTTTATGTAAAGAACTGGTGGAGGGTCGTAAATCTGTTTCAATACGGGCGGGTATCGCTCATCGTCAATATTGATTATCCAGATGTCGAGCTTCTGTGCCAATTCCAGCTCAGCGGTAACATCGAACTTGCCACGTGTGGCGGCAATTTGCTCAGCGGTTTTGAAATCCACTCCGTCAATTTTAGCTAACTCACTGACCGAAGCACCTAACGCCCTGTCTGCTGAGCCGAAATGTTTTATGAGCTTCGCGAATGTGGTCGCCCCGACACTATCAGCTCTGATTAATCTGAGCCATTTTTCAATATCAGTAGAATTGTGTTGCAGTTTTGCCATTGTTTCAATGTCGGAAAACGGAAAACCATAAAGCCACAGATACCCGCCCATTCGATCTTTCGGCTTCGCTCAGGGCAGGCTCCACACAGACCCAGGCCTCACAAGTTCATATTTAACCACGAAAAACACAGAGGCACAAAGAAAATCAAACATTGATTTTCGTGGATTAGGCAAACAGTGTGAAAATCCCTCAATAATATTGGTTTTTTCCTTGACGGGGAGATGGCTAATTTGGTACAAATATGATAGGTAAAGCTTGTACTTCACGGTGATGAGCTTGTTTTACAATTAACAGCTTATATTTGGGTTTTTGAAGGAAGGAGGTAGTGTCAAGTCGTAAGACTCATCTTGGGCAAACATAAACAATTTATGATTTGCGATTTTTAATTTTCGATATTTCTCGTAAGCAACGGGTGTTTTGGTGTGTGGCCATGGCACGGTTATTTTAACTCTTTTTGAAGGAGGATTATTATGTTTAAGAAATTGATTTTGTTGGTTTCTGTCGTTCTGGCGCTGGGATTGGTACCTATCGGTCATGGCGCTACGATAGATAGCTTTGAGAGCGGTGTTGGTGCCTGGGAGATTATGGATCCCGCAGAGACCCTGGCCCAAAGCACCGAAGGAGTAACCGACGGTACATCCAGCATGCAGCGCAACTTCGTGTCCGGTTGGCACGAAATTGACCTGGATGTCAGTGGTCTTGTTGATGTTTTGAATGCGAATGATATCCTGGAGGTTGATGTAACCTGCTCAATAAAAGCAGAGGAAATGGGTTGGTGGCTCGAACAGGCAATTGTCCTTCAGGGAGGAAATGCAGAAGGCAGTTATTACCTCCAGAGTCCTGTCATGAATGTGGCCAGTCCTGACGGCACTCCAACGACCACGACAGTAAGCTTCAACTACGGGCCGGAATTGACAAATGGTCCGCTGACTGGGTGGGCGAAAATAAGACTCATCGACAATACAGGCCCTGGTCCCGGGGGAGTTCTTTACTACGACAATTTGCGAGCTGTTTCTGCAGCGCCTCCGCCCGCTACTGTTGTGTTAGGCGATTTCGAAGGCAACCTCAGCGGCTGGTGGGCAGGGGACGGTTTCACGCTCTCGAACAGCCCGACTGGGGCGACGCTCGGCACACAGGCGATGCAGGTCGATGGTCCCGGCGACTGGCACATAGACGCCCTGATGAACCTCAAGCCTCATCGGGCGGCATTGGCAAGTTCGGGCGCGACGATCACGGCGGATGTAACCGCCTTCGATGCCGACATGACCACGACATGGATGAATGTTATAATGGTCATCAACGCGCAGGGCAACGATGACAACGGCGCCAACAACAACGTCGGCTGGCAAGAGCTCGGTACGCAAGACGTCGTACGCGACGGACAGCCCCACACGTATACGTGGGCGATTCCTGATGCACTGAGGTCGGTGATTGGCGGAGTTGACGACAATATCGGGTGGTTCGAGCTGGTACTGGCCACGAACGTGGATGGCGCATCTGTGACCAAGTTTTACATCGACAATATCCAACTGTCCTATGAGGCTCCGACCACAAGCGACGACAAGAGCACCGATACGATCATTGGCGACTGGGAACAGGACATGGATGGCTGGGTCGCAGGCGGCGTCGCCGACGTTCGCTACAGCGATACCAACGGCGTAACGCTGGGCAACTACAGTCTCGACGTCTACACCCCCACTGGTGCGTGGAATACGGATGTCCTCACGCTGAACCTGCTCGAACCGAACAATGCAGACGTTCTGGCGGCCTTCCGCGCCAATACCAAGGTTAGCGCTGATATCACCCGGCTGGTTGTCGACTGGCCGGTGGACGACATCCCCCCATGGAACGAGATCTTGATGGTCATCAATGCCGGCGGCGATGGCTGGAGCCTGTGGCAACTCTTGGGAAAACTAGCGGGTTGGCAGCAAACTGACGGCGACATGACGATCACGGCCACCTGGGACTACGCCCCGTACCTCAGCCAGATCGACTTTGAGAATCTCACATGGTGCGAACTGCACCTTGGCGTCAATGCCAACAGTGCCGATTACGCCGGCTGGGTGTGGTTCTACATCGACAACATGAAGCTCAGCGGCGGCGGAGTGCCTCTTAATCCGAAGCCGGCCAGTGGGGCCACAGACGTGCCTACAGACGCGACGCTGAGCTGGGCGGCGGGGGCTTTTGCCGCATCGCATCATCTGTATCTTGGCACTGATTGGGCCAAAGTGAACGGTGCCGACATGGACAGCGATCCGGAGGTGCTGTTCGCCACACTCGATGCGAACAGCTTTGATCCGAGTGGTCTGGAATTCAAGACCCAGTACTACTGGCGGGTCGATGAGGTCAATGATGCCAACCCGGACAGCCCGTGGACAAGCCCCGTTTGGGACTTCGTCACGGCGGATTTCATCATCATCGATGATTTCGAGTCCTACAATGACATTAACCCCGGTGAACCCGGGAGCAACAGGATACTTGATACATGGGCAGACGGATACGGCATCCCGACAAACGGCGCTCTCGTCGGTCACGACTTTCCTCCCTATGCCGAGCAGACGACGGTTCGCAACGGCATCCAGTCGATGCCGATTTACTACGACAACACCGGTGCGGCATTGCAATCCGAGGTCGAACGTGTTTGGGCCGAGCCGCAGGTCTGGACGTTGACGGCCGTCGGCTCCAACACTCTGAAGCTCTACACCCACGGCGCTGCTCTGAACACGGCTGGCGAGTTGTACGTGATCATCGAAGACAGCGCGGGAGTCTCCGCCAAGGTGGCGAATCCCGACTCGGCAATCTTCACCACCGAGGAATGGAAGGAATGGGAGATCTCGTTAAACGACGTCGCCGCAGACGGCGTGAACCTGGCGGCTGTTAAGAAGCTGGTCATCGGTATTGCAGATCTTGCCGGCCAGCCTGAGGCCAGCGGAATACTCTACGTTGACGACATCCGGCGACACCCACAGGTAGTAGTTTCCCTTGACCCCGATCACGTGGTTGTTCCAAAGACGTCCGTCGCACCGATCATCGATGGAGTATGGGACGGCGTCTGGAATGACGTCAACGAGACGGAATGCCTGATCACCGACATGGTCAACACCAACAGTGAAACCCCTGAGGACGCGGCCGACCTCTCTGCCACTTTCAAGGCTATGTTCGATGACAACAACTTCTACATCTTCGTGGAAGTTCAAGACAGTGTCATTGACTACGAGTTCTCAGACTGGCAGGGCGATGGCGTCGAGATCTACTTCGACGGCGACAACAGCCACGGCGACACCTACGACGGCGTCAACGACAACCAGATTCGTATCACGGTGGACGACGTCGTGATAGCGGACATCGATAGCAGTTTACCTGTCGACGGGACGGTATTCAAGGTATTGCTAACCGCTTCGGGCTATAACGTCGAAGCATCCTTTCCGCTGGAAGCGCTGCAGATTTACCCGTCGGAGGACCCGGCGCCACTCCTTGACGCCGATGGCGTTGAAATCCCCGGCAGTGGAATTGCCCCCAACAACATCATCGGATTCGAAGTGCAGATCAATGACAATGACTCTGCCGGCGGTCGCCAAACCATGCTGCGTTGGCATAGCGACGACAATGATTCCTGGCAAAACCCCAGCCTGTTTGGGCAAGCACGGCTGGTCAGCAGCACGGTCGGCAACTGAGTTGAGTAAGGTTTGTGTTAGTTCGGGGCCTATACCGAATGATTCGGTATAAGCCCCTTTTTAAGTCATAAATGATTAACCGTTCAGGGGGTAATATGTTGAATTTTGGCCATTTTATGTCATTGCGAGCGAGGCGGTTCGTAAGGACTCCATAGGAGAGATGAGCGTGGCAATCTCTTTGCCGCAAAAATTTGAGATGGATACATCCGCTTCTGACAGGCGGATTGCTTCGGCCTAAAGGCCTCCTAAGAAACTAATTGTACGTTTCTTTTGCATGCATCCTGAGAATCAGGTGAGGTGCTCGCAATGACATAAAAGCACCGTTTTGCCCCCGTGAACGGTTACGAAAAATCAAACATTGATTTTCGGGGATTGAGCAAACAGTGTGAAAATCCTTCAACAATATTGTTTTTTTCCTTGACGGGGAGATGGCTAATTTGGTAAAAATAGGATAGGTAAAGCTTGTACTTCACGGTGATGAGCTTGTTTTACAATTAACAGCTTATATTTGGGCTTTTGCCTGTCTCGGCGTGGCCGAGCCACGACGGGAA
Organism: uncultured Pirellulales bacterium; assembly: GCA_964417935.1. GTDB lineage: Bacteria > Planctomycetota > Phycisphaerae > Sedimentisphaerales > Anaerobacaceae > NIOZ-UU13. The sequence continues at coordinate 2,142 of CAYQKF010000120.1, read as the reverse complement.
AGAAGGAGGTAGTGTCAAGTCGTAAAAAAATTGTTCTGAGCGAGCACGGCAGCCTCAAGCGCAGCTTGGGGATGGCGTCCCGTCGTTTTGTTTGAAGCTGCCTGCATCCCCTTGTCTGCTGTCGCAGACAGCAAAGGGGGTAACGCAGGCACAGGTTTTTGAGGCAGGTATAATCAGTAGTAAAGGTCTGAGTGCTTGCTGAAGACAGCAGGTGTTTTGGCGTGTGGCCAAAGCACAGTCGTTGTTATTGTAACTTTTTTGTAGGAGGATTTATCATGAGAACTCGAGTAGTATGGTTGACAGCAGTTTTGTTGATAGGATTCATAGTATTCAGTCCAAGCCACGCACAGGAAGGCGAGAATCTGCTGGTTAACGGGGGCTTTGAGGATGGTGATTTCGGGTCGTGGGGCTCATATGGTGGCGCTACCATAGAAGTGGTTACAGAATTGGTGGGCGCAGCGGTTCCCGAAGATCCGATTGAGGGCGATTATTGTGCGTACGTTGACCTTGCCGCAGCAACTGCTAATTTCTGGGATGCCGGTATGGACCCTGCAGGAGAAATTTTTGAAGCGGGCAAGAAATATACTATGTCCGCCTTTCTCAAATCCAAGCAAGGCGAACTTCAAGTCAATTTCAAGCATGAGCTTGGCCAAGATCCATGGACGGCATATGGCGAGCAGATGATGACCATAACCGAAGAATGGGCGGAATATAGCGTAACAACCATTGTTTTTACTGCGGACGTGGTTCCCGCGAACTTCACATTCCACATAGGTGCTGCAGTTGGTGGTTTCTGGATAGATGGCGTAAGATTTTACGAAGGCGACTATGTACCACCAAAGATATTCCCTCAATTGGCTACGGACCCCAGTCCTGAAGATAAAGCGAGTGACGTGCCTCAGGATGTGGTCATGAGCTGGACCCCGGGCGCGTTCGCCGACAAGCACAACGTGTACTTCGGCGACAATTTTGATGATGTCAATAATGCCGATATCACCAATCCGCTGGACGTGCTGGTCGGCCAGGGCCAGGACGCCAATACGTTTGACCCTGACGGTCTTCTCGAATTCGAGAAGACCTATTACTGGCGGGTCGATGAAGTCAATGCTCCGCCGGATTCCACCGTCTTCAAGGGATACGTCTGGAGCTTTACGGTTGAGCCCTTTGTCTATCCGATCGAGAATATAACAGCCACATCCAGTTCCTCCAGCGTGAATATGGAGCATGACAAGACCATCGATGGCTCCGGGCTCAACGACAGTGACCAGCACTCGACAGAAGCGATGGATATGTGGTTGAGCAACATGACGGGTCCCCAACCGACCTGGATACAATATGAGTTCGACAAAGCCTATAAGGTCTATGAAATGTGGGTGTGGAACTCGAATCAATCGGTTGAGGCTTTTGTCGGTTTTGGCGCGAAGGACGTTACGATTGAGTACTCAGAGGACGGCGCCGCCTGGACGGCACTGGGTGACGTGGAATTGGCCCGGGCTACGGGCACGGCTGATTACGCCCACAATACGACCGTTGATTTTGGCGGTGCGCTGGCAAAATATGTCAGGATTAACGTTCACAGCAACTGGGGAGGTATCACGAACCAATATGGTTTGAGCGAAGTCCGGTTCTTCCACATCCCCGTTTATGCAAGAGAACCCAAGCCGGCTTCAGGAAGCAAGGGTGTGGCGCGGGATGTCGTTCTTGATTGGCGATCGGGAAGAGAGGCCGCCTCACACGAGGTCTCCTTCAGCAGCGAGGAGGAGGCCGTAATCAATGGTACGGCTCCTGTCGGTATGGCGACTGAAAGCAGCTATCAGCCCGGTACTCTTGATTTTGGACAGACTTACTACTGGAAGGTTAATGAGGTCAATGAGGCTGCGAGCCCCAGCTCCTGGGAAGGTGACGTCTGGAACTTTTCCACTACAGAGTACTTTGTTGTGGACGATTTTGAGGACTACAATGACTACGAACCTGACAGGATATTTGATACGTGGGCAGATGGCTGGGAAGTCCCGACAAATGGCTCTATGGCAGGTCATGCTGAGCCTCCTTTTGCCGAGACTACGATTGTTCACGGCGGCTCTCAGTCGATGCCGCTTTATTACGAGAACAATTTCAAGTACTCTGAGGCAGCCATGACGT
>CAYQKF010000119.1:0-15505 GCA_964417935.1 uncultured Pirellulales bacterium | reverse complement strand
CTGGGATGTACGAAAACGGGCTGCATAGCCCTGCCAGAATATCTGGTCGCACCCAGTAATCTCTTCCAGAGGACAATACAATAAATCGACAGAGACAATTGCTATAGTAGTGCTTCCGTCATTGAGGACCAGCGCTTTGGCGTAGAGCTCATCGAGTACATTATCGCTCGGCTTACCATACGAGCCGATAAGCGGTATCCCCAATGGAGAAGTGATATTTACCTTTGAACAACCTCCTTTGAGCATGGCCTGAGCCGTAGCCAGGCAGAAGACCTGTACGATTAACAAAACAACCGAAACTGACATAATTGATCTTAATGCAATGTACCTTCTCATGGCTACTAATCCTCGTATCTGGTTATATCAGCCTATTCTACCGCAGTCTCCGCCCGAATACCAGTCCAATCGGCCCTTCACAATTAGCAGGGGCAATTATCAGCAAGATAAAGGAAAAACAGCAGATTTTTAAACAGCACCGCTATCCTAAATATTCTACAGAGCAATTTTCATTTTAGCTTCATATCTTCCATTTGAAAGCTTTCTGTAGATAATTTTGCCACCTTGTCGGTAGACAGAAACACAAAGCTTTACCCAGGGCTCTCCAAGAAGCTCAATCATATCGCCAATATCCTCATCATAGACTATGGTTGATGGGCGAATCTCGAAGCCAGTTGTCAGATTGTGCGAAATCTCATTGCTTTCCTCGAAGGACCTATCAGTGGACAAATCCTCTGCATCAATCTCAGCAATTAATTCACCTCCATCTTGTACAAAAGCTTTCCATTTCTCAGCAGTAATACCTGTTATTGCCATGTCGACTCCTTTCCTCAAATGTTGGTTGTATTTATTTATACAGGATTTATTCAGGACAGTCACCGTTTTTGGCGCACTGTCACCAGCCGTTAACAGGTTGCTGTCGCTAGTTTTTCGCCTTTTTGAACTGTTTAACCACAACCGAACCCATTGCACCAGCGAATGCAGATACAAAAAAAGACGCAACATCAGCTAAACTTGGCCCGTTATTGAGCAATCGGGATTCACCACTCATTAAAAAAATTACTGCATGCGGAAGAACAAAAGCTATTAATGCAGCATCCAAACCTGCAAACAGAACGCGATATTGCTGGATAGCAAGCGATACAGAATAAAACGTTACGACTAATATAAGATTTCCAAACAGAACATTCAAGAAGAAACCAACATGCCATTCAGTGATTACCACAGACAAGGTACCATTCACTAAACCCAAGAGAACGGCAGAACCCCCTATACACAACAAATAAATTGGAATGTAAATTAAATAAAAAAAGATTAAATTCAGTATTACAAAATGGCGTACTACTCTATAGAAACCACTTTCTAATTTTATTTTTCGAAAGCTAGTATCATGCCTAATGTCTGGCTCAAGCTCAGATTTTAAGCCCATAGATGAAAATTTGTACATTCCTACTATTGTCCAAGCTGCGGCTGATATAGCTCCCAATAAAGCCGCACACCTTAAAAAAGAGACATATTCCACTTCATGATTAATATACTGGAATGCCATTATTAGTATAAACAAATTGCATAATGCAAACAGAGCACTTGAATACCTGATCGAGCGTGAGAAAAATGCCATTGATACTTGGCATGTTACGTAATCCTCGCCAAACATATCGCCGAAGGTCATAGTCTTTAAAGGGGTATTGAGAATTTTGGTCCATCTTTCTTGCCATTTAGAATCTTCAAGGTCTTTTTCTCCACTCAAGGACCTAATTACCGTCCCAGAAAACGTTTCATGTTGGTTTTCCTGTTGATAGTACCTTTCCCTTAATCTTTTTTTATATCCTTCTAAATGTTTTTCGCGGAACTGTTTATAGAATTCAATATCCCTCTCATTCAACTCCACATAGATATAGGAATGCGCCTCATCAGTCTTATTCAGTAACCTCTTACCAGGGCCACCAAGATCATCAAAAATAGGGTTTCCATCTGCCTCATTCTTTGGCAGAATCTTTTTAATTATACGCCCATAGACTAACATTATTACAATAAGGAGGAAAACAATAAGACTAGACAATAAATTGTTAGATAGGAATTGCCTAAGTTGCGAGCTTGCGTACCAACTCAGCAAAATTAAATAGAACCAATAGATGATCCCTGTAGATAAACGGTTTCCTAATATTGCAGAAAAAAAGACTCCAACGCAAGTTATGAGTTTATCTACCCAGGGCTCCGTGAACACTTTGTTATTTTGTTTTGACACGGTTACCCTACCACGTCATTTATGAATGTCAAATATTTACTTACTTTGTTCTTCTGTCCAAGTAAATGTAATAGGAACATTTTTACAGAAGTCACATACGGCACCAGGTCTTCCCGGGCCGAAGAAATCCTCTTTCTGTTTTATGTCCGAAGAAACAGTGGTAATTCGACCGCACTTTGTACACTTGCCTCTGCCAATCCAAGTGTCGGACTTTTTTTCAGACCTTTCACGTTTAGATATCCTTTCTTTAAACATGCGAAGGTCCTCCATAGTAAGTCTGTCCGGAAATCTTTTTTTGAATGGCCACATTTCAACACCTCATTTTTAGAAATATTTAATTTAGCTTGGGACGCCCTGAAACATAAATACGTCTTCAATATGTAAAACCAAGTCCAGTCACCTATAAAATGTACTCCACACCCGCTTATGAAAATGCCAACCCGCAAAAGCCCAACTGCCGCCATAGAATTCGCGTCTTTGCTTCTGCCTTTTATCGCTCGCTCAAGGTTGCTGTTTCATATTATACCGGTTGTACCAGCCCAGAGCAAACATATTTGGCGAAAAAACTTGTTCACATCAAATGTGATCCGTGACCCGAGGAACGGCTTCGAGCATCGAAAATCAAGCATCCAGTATCCAACTTTAGCTCACTCGTAGGCACTTTAGTTCACTTTAGTCACTTTAGCTCACTTTAGTTCACTTTAGCTCACTCCTCACTATCGAGAATCCAGAATACAGTGCCGTGTCTCGGAGATTTTTGTTTTTTTTTGTTGGATATTGTTGATATTATGTTATAATACGCCTATGTTAGCCAGTAGGCTAACATAAACCGCCAGTAGGCGAAGATGACATTTCAGTTTGCATGTCGTAAGCTGCAGCGCAGCAAGGACTTAGAGCCAGCCAGCCCAAATCCCTGCATGCCTTAGGCAGGGAACCGTTTTGAACATTTAATTTTGTGTAATTTGGATTTGTTTAGGATTTAGGGCTTAGGATTTCGGATTTCAGACTACCAGATGCAACCTTGGGCTACGATCTATGCAATACGCAATACGCGCCAACCGTCTTCTGCCCTCGCCCCTCTACATCTGTCGAGAGCGCTCTACAAATCAGCCCTTTTTATGCAAAACAAACCCAATCTTGTCCGCCGTAGGCGGATTGCAAATGAACGTAAATCCCTATAATACAAAGGATTATGAAAATAAACACAATTGGACACTTGGTGAAAACAAACCCAATTCAAACCCAATCAAACCCAATTTCTTCAAAGGCCAAAATGAGCGTAAACATCTATTACACAGAGGATTATGAAAATAAATGGCTGCGGAGAGTCAGGAAAAACAAACCCAATACAAACCCAATTCAAACCCAATCAAAGCCTGTCCTGAGCGCAGTCGAATGGGCCAATTTCCGAACACTTTTTCCGCTAACGGCTCGCCCCATTAGAAAAAAGACGCTATCTTCTAACGGGGCGGGAGATTATAATGGAATCTTCAGCCAAATGTCATGTTTCAAGACAACGCCAATTGAAAGGGATTCGAAATGGAAAGAGAAGATTTAACAAGGCGGCAATTCATAGCCGCATCGGCAGGCTCGCTCGCTGCTGTTACCTCAGGGACCATTCCCGCCTATGCAAACTTAACTAAAAAAGCCGGCAAGCTGGCAATCCTTGGCGGCAAACCCGTCAGAAAAAACAAGAGCTGGCCTCGCTGGCCGTACTGGGATGAAAATGTTATTGACTCAATATTGAAGACCACAAAGAGCAGGATATGGTGCAGAATCCAGTCAAGGTCAGGTACTGTACCCACGCTTGAAAAGAAGTTCGCCGAACTGATAGGGGCCAAGTACTGCGTAGCCACCGGCTCCGGCACCCAGGCATTGCACACGTCTGTGGAAGCGCTCGGAATCGGCCCAGGAGACGAAGTCATCACCTCACCCTATACCGACCCGGGGACCATCGCTTCCATTTTGGCTGCCAGGGCACTGCCGGTCCTGGCTGACTTGGACAGGCAGTCTTATCAGCTTGACCCCGATGACGTAGAGACAAGAGTAACCGAGAACACCAGAGCGATTATGCCCGTGGATATTGGGGGGCAAGCATGCAATATGGACAGGATTATGGAGATTGCTAAAAAACATAATCTCAAAGTGATTGAAGATTCCTGTCAGGCACACCTTGCCGAGTATAAAGGTAAAAGGTTGGGAACCATTGGCGACCTCGGGTGTTTCAGCTTTCAGTCCAGCAAGACAATTGCCTGTGGAGAAGGCGGTGCAATTTTAGGAAACGACGAAGAGCTTATGGACAAATGTTACACCGTCCATAACCACGGCACATCCCGCCGGGGACGCACCGAAGTCATCGGGCCGAAATACCGCATGAACGAATTTGAGGCGGCCGTGCTGCTTGGCCAATGGCCCGGTGTGCATGAGCGCTTCGCCCGCCGAAATGCCAACGCCGCTCATCTGACCTACAGGCTCAAAGATATTCCCGGCATATCTCCTCAAAAGCTATACGAAGGTACCCCCAACGGCTCTTTCTATCTCTTCCCGATGACATATCACAAGGAATACTTCAACGATGCGGACCGCAGCAAGTTTCTAAAGGCCCTCAGTGCTGAAGGTATCAGTCTCAGCCCATATATAGCCCAGGGATTACATAAGGAGCCGTGGGTAGAGCACATATTGAGCTCAAAGGTTTATAAGAAAATGTTTTCCAAGAAGAGACTGCGGGAATACCGCGAGCAGAACAGATGTCCCAACTGCGATAAAGTTTGCCGGGAGATGGTTATGATTTGGGCCTCAGGCCCTCTGCTCGGGACCAAAGAGGATATGGACGATGTCGCCGATGCCATCCTGAAGGTCTATGAGAACAGGGACAAACTGAGTTCGATATAATCAGAAAAACGTCAGCAATCTTGTTAGCGAGAGATTAGGTATATCTATAAGCTCCTGGCAATAAACCTTTCACGAAACTACTATTCTGTAACATCTAATTTGATGTGTTTTAGTACTGCTCAATCACAAATGACTAAATCGAAGTCTTGGTGGGACAACCGTTCGGGAAGGTCCTCGGTAAATTTGTCCTTTCCCGTGCGTGTTTCAAAGGAAGCTGTCACACGAATTCGAACTGGGTACGTGCCGGCGCTATCCCGTGGTGCAGTGCCAGCTAACAATCCAGTACGTGGATGGATCTTGAGCCATTCCGGTCCCTTCACGAGCGAGAAGCTCAACTCTTCCCGCTCCCAGAACTTACAAATGGGCTTTTCATAGCGATACTGTAGGTCTCCGAGACTCCGAATAGCTTGAGGTTGATAGTGATAGTTCTCCAGGATGTGCACTGTCGTCGGAGGAAGAGTCCAGATATAGGGATGTGGCATCTCAGCATAGTCACTACACCCGCTCCGAGTGCCGTGAATGTCGATAGCAACCACGCGGTAGTAGCAGCGATTCAAATTGTTGGGATCCTCCACACCAGCGGGTACACTTGTTATAGCCGGATGACCCACTACGACCATCCGTGTTGAGGCAGTTCGGCCGAGGTAATTGGAAGACATCATGCCCAGCGTAGGTACCTCATAAGGTCCCTTGTTGACACTGAAGCCTTTAATGTCACTGCCATAAACCTCGTAAGCTACCGGCCGCTGACCCTGGGGAGCAGGCTTCCACGATAAGGTGAATTTGCCGTTACTGCGGATGAGTTTTACATCAACGGGGGCACAATGTCCTATCCATCGAAATGTATTAACCTTACTCCACTTGCCCCATATTCCTATGTCGTTTTGGGCTCGGACCCTCCAGTAGTAATCCGAATCTGGGGCATAAATACCCCGGAATGGCACCTTGTATTCTGTGTCTCTGTATATTACATCAAGGCCTGGCCGATAAGGCCAGCGTAGAGCCGGATCGCGAGACACCTGTAAATGATAGGCAACAGCTTCTTTCACGGGTCGCCATTTGTACGTAACGATCTCATCGCGTATCGTCTGTTGGTCTGGTGGGTAAATCATTTTCGGAGCAGTTGGCAGCTTTGTCGCTGTCGTCTCCCGCCAATTATAAGTTACTCGAACCTTTCTATTTGATTCGGACTCGTCGGTATAAACCACCTTGTTTTCACCCAGCTTCAGTCGGGGTAGGAATATCGGCGAAACCATAATGTCACCTCGGATAGATAAACCGGTCAAGATTGCAGCTTCTTTGCCGCTCCCTGAGGACAATCGCAGACGAACCCAAAACTCATATTCCGGTCGTCCGTTGGTTGGATTCAGCGCTTCATCAAGCTGTACTCTTGCTTGTTTATGTCCCGGACCATTAGCCTGCCATAACACAAAAGGTTCGGTTTTATCTTGCCCTTTATTGTCCGTAGCCCAGGCTTCTATGCTCGCCTGGTCGGCGGCCTCGCAAAGATGGAACGAGGCTGTAACACTGCCACCACAAAAAACGAATGCGCTGCTCATACGATAAGTAAGGCTTCCATCTGTGTTGTCGGCCGCAATCGCTTCTCGACCCTGGAAAATTATGGGCGAGACGTTGCGGGCTTGCTCAGTTTCAGGCTGGAGTGTACGCAAGGCCGGCTCATAGATCTTTCGAGAATTACCCACCCATCGTCGTTGTCGGTGAGGCAAACGCATAGACCACTTTCCGATGTTGTCCCATCGGTATTCGATCCGCTCAGCAGGCCGCAGGTTCACACGGATCTGGTAACCGCGGGTTAGCCGTGTGGTTCTGCCATCATCTCGACCGAACAGTGCCGCTGCCCTTCGGGACCTGCTCCAATCATTGAATATCGGTCCGTAATGAATCTCACGATGGGCTAAATCATGATCGCGGGCCACAATATCACCGGATACAGGCAGCTTGTTTTCGCGGTCGAGATAAAAGACGTTTTCATCTATATCCATGAATTGCCATTGACCTTTCCCAAAGACCTCACACATCATATGACCATGGAGACAGCGAACGAATGGATTCTGTTTTCGCAAGCCGGCAGCCCGGAACATACTCGCCCCAATCGCACCCGAGTCGTCACACAATCCGGCACCATAAATGACTAACATCTTAACCGGGTCATGGAGCTCATTGGCCCATCCACCTTCGTATAACGGGTCGTCGTGGTGACGATTTGAGCGTAAGAACTGCCAAATCAAATAAATTTTCTCCTGGTTATTCTTAGCCGAGCCAATAGCTTCCTGCAGCAGGCTCTCCATCGAATACCAATCACCACGGTTGTTGATAATAATCTTGCAGTTCTCCACAGGTATCGAGCCAACATTCGCAATGGTCAGTGATTCGTTAGGCTGCCACCCTACTCGCCACTTACCGTACTCGCGAGTGAGGGCGTGGTCCATGTCAACAGTTCCTACCATTTTGATGATATACTTGTGAGGGGATGAAGTAATTAGCTCCTGATGCGATTTGCTTACATAAGGCAATTCATGGTCCTGCCACTTCAGGGGCGTATCTGCTTCAACTGAATGGACAACACGCCTGTCAGTCCTCGGGACTCCTTGCGGAGAGGCGTGTGTATCCGCACTCAAAAGGCTCAGCGTTATACATCCTATGAGTGGGAACACCTGTAACTTCTTGATCATGTCAATGACTCGACGATAAGTTCTAACTGAAGTTTTGCAAAAGTCTTATTCCAAATCACACCGGGCGTTTTCCATATTCAATCCGACATCGCTTTGAAAATATGCTTCCTAACGAACATTTATTCTACTCGAAGAATCGTAGAAGTCAATTACAGCTTTCATACATAACTGTCCTCTTGCTATCTATATCGAATCAGGCAAGGAGATTTCTCCTCACGGCGGGACGGTCTATTTTAATTCTTATCGGCAGCGGTGGATTTCGATATTCGTGCAGCAATTTGGGGAAAGCTCATTTCTCGGCGAGGTCTGGTACGCTGAAGCTGACACACCTGTTGGGCCGTGGGCTTATACCAGAAAGATTGTAACGCATAATAAATACTCTTTCTACAATCCAAAGCATCACCCGTATTTTGATGAAGACGGCGGCCGCGTGCTTTTTTTCGAAGGTACTTATACACACACTTTTTCCGGTTCTGCTGAGAATGCGACACCACGTTACAACTACAATCAAATCATGTACCGATTAAACCTTGATGTTCCCCGTCTTGCTCTGCCGGTGGCAGTTTATCAAATACAGAGTAAGCGGAATGGAAAAGACTATCTTCTGCGCAATGGGGTCGAAAAGACCCACAAGTGGGACTTTGTCGAATCAATACCTTTTTACGCAATCGAACCGGCTCGCGCTAATAACGATATGGTTCCTGTTTACGCTCACAAAGTCCCCGGCAAGAATGGGCGGATGCTGTCTTTGACCATCGATAAGTTTAATCCCTCTGCCAAGGCCCTTTTCTATGCTTTGCCGCCAGCCAATTTGGCAAATGAGAATTCATGCATAGTATCTCTCTATGAATATCATCATGCTGATACAGGCCGACACCTTTATTCCACCGAACCACAATTAAACAAAAAGGATTGGATTCGTATGGAAAATCCTTTATGTCGGGTTTGGAAAACTCTCCCAGAGACACTTCTTCTGGACAGCAAGGCTAAACCGACTGTCAGGCAATAAAGTACGATAAGTCTTTTCCGCTTTGTACCACACAGAAAATTATTCAGGAAATTCCAACGTGGCATTTGCTTCCAGCAAATGAAAAAACCGGCCAAGATGGCCGTTCTACTATAGTTTTTTGTTTCTTTTGTAGTCAAAGACGAATAAATTATAGATTTTCAGGATGTGAAGTTTTTCAGCGATAAAAGTGTTAAGTGGCATTTGCTTCCAGCAAATGAAAAAACGGCCAGGATGGCCGTGCCACTTTGGCGAGGAAATGTGAGGTGATAATTATGAGATATCTTTTCAAGTATTTCTGTTTAATCCTGCTTTCCGCTGGATTGCCTTTAATGCTTCCAAGGCAAAGCTGGGCAAAGGTCAGAGCCTGGCAGGGCGCTATAACGATTCCCACTTACGGATGGGCGGAAGATGTAAATCCCAAGTTTTGGGCTCTTGAAGGCGAGGTGAAATTCTCGACCACTGTCAAAGGTTCCATCGTCTACCCTTATACGATGCAGGACCACCTTTACAGAACCAAAGCGGTTCGAACTTACAAAGCTTTATTCCTTGAAAACGAATATTTAAAAGTTACCTGCCTTCCCGAGCTGGGCGGCCGTCTGCATTCAGTTTTCGACAAAACTGAGGGGAAGGAGATGTTTCATCTCAATAAAGTTATCAAACCAGGTATGATAGCAATGCGCGGGGCTTTTATCAGTGGGGGTGTCGAATGGAACGCCGGACCTCAGGTACATACAGTCACTGTTTTATCGCCTGTTGATGCGCTTATCGGCCGGAACGCAGATGGCTCGGCTTACCTTGAAATCAGTAATCTGGAAAAGAGCCTGCGAACCAAATGGACGGTGCGTGTAACTTTGCATCCGGGAAAGGCCTACTTAGATGAGCAGATTCGCATTTTTAATCCAACCGATGCGATAAGCCCGTACTATTTCTGGAACTGCACAGCTTTTCCCAATCAACCCGGAACGCGTTTTATCTACCCAATGACTCTTGGAACAGACCATCACGGAGTCAGGTTCTTTTCCTGGCCCATTCACAAAGGTAAGGATATATCCTGGCTGAAAAACTATGAAACCTCGGCATCGATTTTTTCGGTGGACTGTGCGTTCGACTTCTTCGGAGCTTACGATGTTGATATGGACCGTGGAATTGTGCAGGTGGCCAACCACCATGAACTAAGCGGGAAAAAAGCCTGGACATGGGGGAATTGGGACTTTGGCCTGGTAAGCCAGGAGAACCTGACTGATGATGACGGTCCGTATATAGAGGTCCAAAGCGGACCGCTGCCGACCCAGTCTGATTACGGAATGCTGCTGCCGAGGCAAGAAGTCTCGTGGCGAGAATGGTGGTACCCTGTGCATGGGCTCGGCGACGGCTTCGAATACGCAACAAAGGACATAGCTATTCAAACTACCCGTCAAGATGATGAGCTTAAATTGCATATCCTCACAACAGATAATTTTTCAGGGGCCACTTGTGTTCTTTCCCAGGGGCGTAAAACAGTTCTTAAAAAGACCATAAACCTTACTCCTGAAAAACCCCGGATGCTGACGCTTTACTCAACTCCGCAATCGCCTGTCGATGTAACAATCAAGACCAGGAAAGGACAGGTTCTTGCTTCCTTCGCTACTCCTTTGCCGATTCCCATGATTTCGCCACCTGAACCCTCTAAGCTAATGACAAAACCTGATGAGCAGCTCACTTTAGAGGAAAAATATCTCAAAGGTAGAAAGTACGACCTGGCAACAAACCGCAAAAAGGCCCGCGAGTATTATGAAAATGCCCTGGCGGAAGATACACAATATTCGCCTGCACTTCGTGCACTGGCTGTGCTTGATATCGAAGCGGGACTTTATGATAAAGCGGTTCAGCGACTAACAACGGCTTTGAGTAGAGATGCCACCGATGGATTGTCGTGGTTCTACCTGGGTGTGAGTCATTTAAGATTAGGTGACAGGAAAGAGACGCTCAGGTGCGCTTATAAGGCAGTAAGATGTCTGGGCACCGCCTCTCTCGGCTACGACCTGGCTGGACGTGCTTATATGCGCTCGGGAGATTATTTAAAGGCCTTTGAAGCCTTCGAGAGAGCAGTCCAGTTGAATCCTAATGATACTAAGGCAGAGAACCATTTGCTTTTGGCTTTGTATGCAGTGGGAAATACAAAATTGGCATACAGGAATGCGAAAGAAAGAATCGTTCAGACACCTACGGATTTGGTTCCAAGGGCGTTGATAGCGCTGCAAAACAAAGGTCAGATGGAACGCTTTGTGCGTAAAGCGAGAGCTTTCGTAGGAGAGGATGATTTTCAGATGTTGGAGACCAGTCTTGTCTTTGGAGAGTTAGGACTGGCGAATGAAGCAGCAAGGCTGCTTTTGGCAGTGTGTGTCGAGGCGGTGCCGGAAAACGAACGCAGCCCTTTGCCAATTTATTACCTGGCCTATTTTGCATCACTGCAGAAAGACCAAGCTAAGGCTAAGATATATCTCAACCAGGCTGCCGGGATTTACAAAGACTTTATCTTTCCATCACGCCCTGAAGCGGTTGAAGTATTTAAGTATGCCATTGAGAAGAATCCTGATGATGCTTATGCACATCTGCACCTTGGAAATCTTTACTGTCACCTTAACCGGCTGTCTGAAGCAGTCCGGCACTGGCAAAGGGCGGCTAATCTGGACCCGTCCCTGAGTGTCGCATTTCGCAATCTCGGCCTTTATGCCTGGGCATTGGAGAATGACCTGTCGAAGGCTGAAAAGTTTTATCGTAATGCCATCGCTGCCCGGCCGAAAGACCAGGCCTTATATCGAGACCTGGCGGATGTTCTCTTTGCGGCAAATAAGCGCCCCGAGGCGATAAAGGTTCTTGAATCAACGCCGTTTGAGATACTAAAGCGGGCTGATATCATTATTATGCTCGCTCAAGCTTATTTTGATGAACAAAGATACGGGGATGCTATCGATTTACTCGAATCTACACCGTACTTTGTCAACTGGGAAGGCCAGACAATCACATGGAACTTATTCAATAAAGCACATTTGGAACGAGGCAAGGGACGCTTTGAAAATAAGAACTTCGAGGGGGCTTTGCAGGACTTTGAAGCGGCTCTGACCTATCCGGAAAATATAGGTGTCGGACGCTCAAACAGGCCTCCGGAGGCACCGGCTCAATACTGGCGGGGAAAAGCACTTCAAGCCCTTGGACGCCTTGAAGCTGCACGTTCGGCCTGGAAGGAAGGGGCAGCCGGATACGCCCGTTCAGGGGAACAGAATAAGTACCGAGAACTTTGCACAGAGGCACTTTCGAAGACGAAGTAAATCGGTACGTAAACGATGTAGGATTATCTGCGTTATAAATGTTAGTCCGAAGTTCTGTAGTCAGGAGATAATATGGATTTGAGCGCTATTGGAATCGAAAGTAATTTTGGTATCGTTGACTGGTGTATCGTCGTTGGCTATTTAATTATCATTGTAGCGGTCGGCGTTTATATAAAACGATATATCAGCAATGTGACGGATTTTATCGTTGCCGGGCGGGGCTTGAAGACCTTCCTGGCGATTGCGACAATGATCGGAACCGAGTTAGGTTTGGTTACGGTCATGTATTCCGCCCAGAAAGGATTTACCGGCGGCTTCGCAGCATTTCATATCGCATTAGCAGCGGCCATTGTCACTTTAGTTGTAGGGCTGACCGGGTTCATCGTGGTGCCCTTGCGACGTATGAAGGTAATGACTATACCGGAATTTTACGAGAGACGCTTCGGACGCGGCGTCCGCATTTTGGGAGGAACGATATTAGCCTTCTCCGGCATCCTGAATATGGGAATGTTCCTTAAAGCCGGTTCCATTTTTGTGATGGGCATAACCGGAATGACTGAGGATATTCACCTTAAGATTATAATGAGCGTTTTGCTGGGAATGGTGCTGCTTTATACCGCCCTGGGGGGAATGGTTTCGGTAGTGGTTCTTGACTATATACAATTCGTAGTTTTATCGTTCAGCCTTTTGGCTGCGAGTCTGCTATCCATCAGATATCTGGGCTGGGGCAACATTATTGAGACGGTATCCGAGCTAAAAGGCCAAGCGGGTTTTAATCCATTTGACAGTGAAGGTTTCGGTGTTTCTTACGTAGTGTGGATGTTTTTCCTCGGCCTGGTCAGTTGCGCGGTTTGGCAAACAGCGGTGATTCGTGCCTGCTCGGCGGAAAATACACGCACTGTCAAGAAAATCTACACCTGGGCTTCTATTGGATTTCTCATTCGATTCCTGCTGCCCTACTTTTTTGGAATTTGTGCTTTTGTCTATATCACCCAGCACGAGTCATTGAAAAGCATTTTTATTCCTGATGCCGGGGCCGTAGATTCACAGGTAACTCTGATGGCAATGCCGGTGTTTCTAAGTCAAATACTGCCTGCGGGATTTATCGGGATTATTTCTGCCGGCATGTTAGCTGCGTTCATGTCCACACATGATAGTTACCTGCTATGCTGGAGTTCGGTGCTGACCCAGGATGTGGTGGCTCCCTGGTTCAAGAGAGGGTTGTCTTCAAAAGCACGTTTGTTGCTGACACGCATCTTTATCGTAGCTATTGGTATTTTTATTTTGGTCTGGGGACTTTGGTATGATTTAGGGCAGGACCTGTGGGATTATATGGCAATTTCCGGGGCCATTTATTTTACCGGAGCCATTGCTTTGTTGGTCTTTGGCCTGTACTGGAAAGGAGCGAGTAAAGTCGGTGCATATTTGGCCTTGATATGTGGTTTTTGTGCCATTTTAGGATTAAAGCCGGTTCAGGCCCTGCTGGGTCTGGATGTATCGAGTGCGATTGTCGGATTGACTGTTATAGCGCTTGCGATAGTGCTTATGGTAGTCGGCTCTTTGTTATTTCCCGACCGCAGAATACCTTCAGAACCCAAGGAGTAAACAGATATGAATTTTTGGATTAACTTTTGGACAATCTTTTTTATAGCAAGTCTCGCCCTTTTTGCCGGCATGGCTATTGTCGTTTCAATTGGCGGTTTTTTTAACATTCGCTCGCTTTTCAAAAAACTTACGTCGCATTCTGAACAGCCGGAGGAAGGTTCCCTCAAGGAAGATAGTTCAATGTTATAAATGACTATTACAGCCCAATCATGATGAGCAGACGCGAAAGATTGATGGCTACGTTGTGCGGTAAGCCTGTTGACCGACCAGCAGTTAATTTCTATGAAGTAGGTGGATTTGAGGTTGCCCCATCGGACCCGGATGAGTTCAACGTCTATAACGACCCATCCTGGCAGCCATTGCTTCAACTTGCTGAAGAACAGACAGACCTTATTCGAATGCGCAGCCCCGTCAGGTCGCGCTCCCACGAGCTTGATATTCTCCCCTGCCAGCCGGATGCGGGCAATCCCCTTGACGAATTTTTCAGTGTGGATGAGTATGTGAAGGACGGGTACAGTTTCAAACGAATAACTTTGAAAATTGGTGGCAGAAATTTGACGGCGCTGACACGCCGTAGTCCTGAAGTTGACACCCTCTGGACGGTGGAGCACCTGCTCAAGAACCCGGAAGACCTTAAGGCCTATTTGGAGCTGCCTGATGAGATATTCGCTGAAGATGTCGATGTAACCACGCTCATAGAAGAAGACCAGGAGCTGGCCGACCGTGGTATCATAATGGTAGATACCGAAGACCCAATTTGCGCTGCGGCGTCTTTGTTCAGTATGGAAGACTTTACTGTAGTTGCATTGACTGAGCAGAAGCTCTTCCACCAATTGCTCGAAAAACCTTCCGGACATATACAGGCCAGAACAGAGAAGACTGCAAAGGCATTCCCCGGTCATTTGTGGCGCATCTACGGGCCGGAATATGCCACCGAACCTTACCTGCCGCCCAGTCTTTTCAAAGAATATGTGGTCCGTTATACCGGGCCGATGGTTGAGGCAATTGCCGAGCACGGCGGTTTTGCCAGAATTCATTGTCACGGCAGGATTCGGGCCGTTCTTGACTACATTGTCGAGATGGGCGCAGCAGCTATTGATCCTATTGAGCCGCCTCCGCACGGGGATGTGGAGCTTGAGTACGTTCGCCGTGAGTATGGCAGCGAACTGGTACTTTTCGGGAATCTGGAGGTGGCCGATATAGAGAACATTGAGCCGGGTGATTTCGAGAAAGTCGTCGAAAAGGCCCTCAAAGACGGAACACATGGCCAAGGCAAAGGATTCGTTCTGATGCCGTCGTCGGCCCCGACCGGCCGGAAAATCACTCCCAAAATGATGACAAACTATGAAACGATGGTGCGGCTGGCAATGAGGCAATGACCCCATTAGAGTAAACCCCCGATGAGAAAACTCGGGGGCAGGCGACACTATAGGCAAGGGGGCAGGCCCCCTTAGAGTGTAAAGCACTCTAACCAAGGGGGCGGGGGAATTGGGTTTGATTGGGTTTGTTTTTTTGGGGCCTGAGGGTGGTTTCATTTTCATAATCCTTTGTGGTAAAGAGGGTTGCATTCGTTTTTGTCCTTAAGAAAATTGGGTTTGAATTGGGTTTGTTTTTTTGAACTGCGAAATCATCGTTTTTTCTGTAATCCTTTGTTATAAAGACGTTTGCGCTCATTTGGGCTTTACGGAAATTGGGTTTGATTGGGTTTGAATTGGGTTTGTTTTTTCGGACTGCGAAATCATCTTTTTTTCTG
>CAYQKF010000118.1:0-15648 GCA_964417935.1 uncultured Pirellulales bacterium | reverse complement strand
TCTGGATTGATCCAATTCATGATTACCATATTGCTAAAATACACGTTTGGCGTAAAGAAGGCGATTATGTTCACACTAGAATGGCGAAGAAAAATCAATCTACCAATGAAATGTATGAGATTTTACGTTTTCAGAAAATTGGAGATTTGTGGTTTCCACTGGAGTACAAAATGGAACGTACAATCATTGATAATGAACGTCTGTCAAAAGAGGATAAAACTACAAAAATTACAAATATTGTTTTGAATCCTGACCATGATGCGCTAAAGTCCTTCATTCCCGATGATATTCCAAATGGGGCGACCGCAAATATTGTTGCTTTCCCCCCAAGCATGGAATTTATTTGGCAGGATGGAAAAGTAGTGGACAAAACTGGCCGTGTGATTATGGATTTTAAGCCAAAGAAACCAGCCGGCTCTGCCGCCGAACCCAAACCGAAATCACAAACCAAAAAGCATCCAACTGCCCTAGAATTGTTAGAAAAGTACACCAGGGCGCTGGACTCAACTGAGAGCTTTATCGCATCTTTTGAATCAGTTCATAAATTTAGCTATCATGTTCTGGGTTATACTCCCCGATTGATTGGAGCGAAGATGTTTAAACGAGGGCAGAACCGGTCGGATGGCCAGCGCACTTATTTCCGAGAATATCAGTGGAGTGATTTCAATGCACAACTAAGGAATCTCTCTAAGGATACTCCGCATTATAACTGTCGAGTGATAAATGACAAGAAGTCCTATGCTCACGCAAGATTAGTTAACGATCCTCGCTCAAAAGGAAGTGTTTCCTGTTGGGAAGGAACTAAAAAGTCGGTTTTTCATCTAAATGGTGCAAATTCACATATACTGGGATTTATGGGCTCTGATGAACGGCTGGATACAGTGCTTCGTAGAGCAAGTCAAATTTCAGTACGACCCACAACCGAGACTATCGGTGGTTCTGATTGTTATGTAATCGTTGCACATACAAAGTATGGTAAATACTCAGTATGGCTGGATCCGAAACATGGCTATCATCCGATCAGAGTGAGGCGGAGGGCTATAGAAGGTGATGAGCATGGTGATAAGAGGGTATTGTCTAAGGGACACATTAGAACAGCTTACCTGGATAATGTTCGCTTTGAAAAGATCGACGGCGTCTGGGTCCCTGTGGAAGCGGATAGAAGCTATAACAATATCTATGGTAAGCCAGAGTCTTTTTCGAAAGGTGATTCTCACTTCAAGCGCACGAAGATCGTATTGAATCCCGACCACGACAAATTAGGTTCGTTTGACAACCCGCTGGAGAATCCGGACCAGGACCCGGAACTTGTAAATGGAACGAAAGTCCGCATAGCGGGTGATAAAACCAGGTACACCTGGCAGGACGGTAAATTGATATCGGATAAAGACAGGACGAAGCCGAAACCAAAGCAACCGCCCAGGCCGTCAAGGTAGAGCCATAGATGGCGACCGAGTGATTCTTGATCGCAGGTCGAGGAAATACGAAAAAGTCGAAAGATAATACCTCCTTAATCGCTCACCTTGCGTTTTATCTCTTGCGTCTTGTGTCTTTCCTAAAGCAGGCCGTAATCCTGAAGTGTCTGTCGCAGAATAGCTTTTTTATCCTCGTCCAGCGGTGTCATCGGCAGTCGCAGTTCTTCCGAGGCCATGTTCAACATTGCCATTGCCGCCTTAATGGGTATCGGGTTGGTCGCCAGAGTAAGCATACTTTTGCACAGCATAAACAGCTTCTTGTGCCATTGCCTTGCCGAGACCAAATCCCCTTCCAGAATCAAATCGGTCATTGCTTTTACGTCGGCGGGCACAATGTTCGCTACGACGCTGATAACGCCCTTGCCACCGACCGAAGCTAACGGCAGCGTGAGAGAATCATCGCCTGAGATGATAGTTATATCGCATCGGGTTACGATTTCGCTGGCCTGGTCCAGGCTGCCGGTCGCCTCTTTAATTGCGACGATGTTTTCGAGTTCAGCCAGGCGTGCAACCGTTTCCGGTGTCATACCGGCTCCACATCGGCCGGGTATGTTGTACAATACTATGGGCAGGTCAACCTCTTCTGCTATTGCCTTGAAATGCTGGTAAAATCCTTCCTGTGTGGGCTTGTTGTAGTACGGCCCGACCTGTAATGTCGCATCGGCACCTACCTTTTTTGAGAATTCGGTATATTCAATTGCCTCAGCGGTACTGTTTGAGCCGGCACCTGCAATTACAGGGACTTGTCCGCCCACGGTCTTAACGACTCTTTCGATGACCTGTTTATGCTCTTCAGGACTTAACGTAGGCGATTCGCCGGTCGTTCCTACCGGTACTATCCCGTCTATGCCGCCGGCCAATTGGAAATCAATCAGTTCATCGAGGGTTTGAAAATCGATTTCGCCCTCCTGAAAAGGCGTAACCAATGCTACCATTGCCCCTGTAAACATTTTAATCTCCTACATGAAAGTGCCTAAAGTATAAAGTGCCTAAAGTGAGCTAAAGTGACACTTAAGTGTCATCCCTTCGGCAAGCTCAGGGCAAGCTCTGAGGCGCAGCCGAAGGATCTGGCCAATGAAAAAGGAATTCTTCGCTTCGCTCAGAATGACAGCTTTGCTGTCGTATGTGTTTAGCCAGACAACTGAATCAGCAGTTTCCTTATGTGGCACGGGCTTGAAGCCCGTGAAAACACGGCCAAGATGGCCGTGACACCAATAAAACAACTGAGGCTAAACACATACCTGCTGTCACTTTAGGCACTCCAAAATTTAGTTCACTTTAGCTTACTTCTCTTCTCTTTTCTTTTCGTATTAGCGGTTAATTGCTTCATTCTAACCTTGAGTGCTGAATTTATCTATCAATTTTATCATTTCGGCTGTTGCCTGCCTTATGCCGACGAAGACCGCCCGTGCTATAATGCTGTGGCCGATGTTGAACTCAAAAAGCCCTTTGATGCGCGCCACCCCTGCGATGTTACGATATGTCAGGCCGTGGCCTGCGTGAACCACCAGCTTGTTTGCCATTGCCAGGTCCTTGCCCACTTCCAGCTCAGTCAATCTTTTTTTTATAGCTCTTTGGCGCCTGGCGTTTGCGTACATACCGGTATGTAGTTCGATGGCATCACAGCCGGTCTGGGCCGAGGCGATTATTTGCTCTTTGTCGGGCGCGATAAAGGTGCTTACCAGTATGCCTTTTTTGTGCATTCTTTTAACAACCTCGGCAAGGCGTTTTTTATATTTAACGCAATCCAGACCACCTTCGGTAGTCAGCTCGGCTCTTTTTTCGGGCACTAATGTTACCTGTTCCGGCTTAATTCCTTCGGCGATTTTGACGATGGGCTCAGCCATACACATCTCGAGATTCAATTTGCAGGCGACCGTTTCCTTTAACAGCCGAACATCACGGTCGCAAATATGGCGTCTGTCTTGGCGCAGGTGGATGGTGATTCCATTTGCACCGGCCAATTCGCACTCAGCAGCCGCCCAGACAGGGTCCGGCTCATCGGTCCGTCGAGCCTGTCGCACCGTTGCGACGTGATCTATATTGACATTTAGCACAGCCATTTTTCTGTCCTCAATAAGCCTCAGAAATTATACCAACCAGTTGGTTTCTATCAAGGAGGAATAGAGTAAAAAGAACTTATCAAGCCGGCGTTCCTAAATATTTGTATAATTATCACGAGACAAACCAGAGCGTAAGCCAATTTTGGCAGCCATCGGGCGAATTCAGTAAACATCTGTTCGGCTTTATCGCCGGCAATTTCAGCTATCTTATCAATCATTTTGTCGAGTTCGCCGCTTTGTTCTCCGGTTTGCCAAAGATTAAGATACTCCAAAGGTAAACTGCGAGAAAATCCGTCAGAGGTCATATTCCCGGCTGCTGCACTTGCTGCGCCGCCCTTAAACTGTTCGGATATAACTAAGTTACCTGTTACTTTGGGGGCTTGTGCGGCACATTCTATTATTGGCACGCCGGCTTTGTAAAGCATATTGAACGCCCTGCAATACCGACATATCGAGAGCTGCAGAACGGCCCGACTGAGAAGGGGTATTCTCAATATCAGAGCGTCAAAAAGTCTGCGCAAAAGACCGGTGTTTGGTATAGAGTGGTAAACGCTCAAAGTTATTCCTATCAGCAGGTAAAGGGCACCTAATACTATTGCAACCTGCATCGTGTACTCAGCCATACCAATTCTGCCTAAAACCATAGAGGGCAGTGGAGCAATAAAGACTAAAATATGAAAAATCAATAGCGGTAAAAGTAATCCTGATAGGATAATTTTTTTTATTCGATTACGAAACTCATACCAATTAGAAAGCATCTTGAAACAGTTGGGCAATTCCCCTGACATCTCTGCTGTTTTTACAAGCATCATATCCAAGTCTGCAAACACTTTCGGATATTCAGCTATTGAATCTGCCAGGCTGTTACCCTGTGAGACGGAGTTGCTTATGTCGGAGAAGATTTTTCTCAGATGCCCTTGCAATCCTTCACTGACCGTATCAAGTGACTTTAATATCGGCAGCCCTGCATCGAGCATAACTGCGAGGTTATGATATATTAGTGCAAGTTTGCTTCTCACGCTAAGCCTCTTTTATTTCCGCAATATTACGACATAAATACTTTTCTTATAGTTTTATGTGTTCTGTTGAAAACATCAGGTCAGGGAATGTCATTGCGGGCGAAAAAAGCCTTTAGCCCTGAGCGGAGTCGAAGCAATCTCAAAGACAACGATGGTTTTTTCTGCCCGTCGCGCAGGAGATTGCCACGGCCCTTCGGGCCTCGCAATGACATTTTGCAAAGGCTTTCAACAGAGCAAGTTTTATGCAAAGAAGTACCTTTCAATTCTATCAGTATGGCGGTTTATATCAAACAAATTAAGCTTGTAAAATATTCCGTCATTTTCCTGTCATCCTAAGTTTCTCTTTTTTTACAATAATTTGTTGATTAGCTCTGCATTTTTACTATATTTTATGGTCGTATGACGATTTTCGCAGGTTACGGATTAGCTAAATGTTACGAGGGATTAATTATGAGATTTAAGGTATCATACTTGTTAGCGGTTGCTTTAGCTTGCACGACTCTTATGCTTGTCTCGTGCAAGAGCCTTTCGATTGGCGTGGGTTCGGGCCGCAGACACAAACATGGGCCTCCTCCGCATGCTCCTGCACATGGTTATCGCCAAAAACACCAAGGCGTGGAACTCGTTTATGATTCGGGACGCGGTGTCTATATTGTCGTTGGTCTTCCCCACCATTACTACTTCAAAGGCCACTATTACCGCCTCCGCGAAACCCAATGGGAAGTGGGCATCCATGCTGAGGGCCCGTGGGAGTTTGTATCTGAAGACTCACTGCCTCCGGGCCTTCGAGCCAAAGATAAGGGCAAAGGCAAAGCCAAGGGTAAATCGAAAGAGCATCCAGGCCGTGGACTCGGCCTTGAAAAAAAGGATAAATAGTGCCTGCAATCCCTGCGCAGGATCGCCACCTTTACTTCCGCAGGTGTGAACTTCTCCCCTCGAAAGCACCGAGCAGGGACGAGAATCCACTTCTGTTGTTATTTCGAGGCTTATGAAACAGGCTGTTGTAAACTCGTTTTCAACACCCCATTTTACCGCAGGTTGTTTCGGAAGTCCGTTTGGGTGGGACCTGTCCAACCATTTCTCTTGCCAAATAGCGATTTTCAGCTTAACATAGTCCCCACTATAATAATTGAAGCAGGTTACTGATATTGTTGCCGGTTCAAGTGAGTTGTGTATGTAGAATTAAAACGGCAATAACTTAGTTGCTCGGACTGACCGATTTTAAGCCAAACTGTGACGTAAATGCTGCCTTGACAAAGGTATAACGCAACCTGTCATTCCTGTGAAAACAGGAATCCAAAAACCGCGGCAATAGTGTGGATTCCCGCTTTCGCGGGAATGACACAAAGAATCGGTCAGTTTGAGTTAGTTGACAATAGTCAATAGTAAATAGTCAATAATCAATGAAATTAAGCTGGGCCAGTCGCATTACGATTCTCAGGATATTGCTGGTAATTCCCTTTGTCAGCTTTATGTTGAAGATAAATGACCCCGTACTTAGCCCCGATGCACGGAACGCAATGCGGTATGTTTCGATTACTATTTTTTTGACTATGGCGGTTAGTGACGTTATTGACGGCTATTTGGCTCGCAGAAAAAAACAGATTACCAAGCTCGGTGCATTTCTTGACCCGCTCGCGGACAAGCTGCTTATGACCTGTGCGTGCCTGCTGTTGGCCTCGCAGCGAGGACATGTGGAAGGTTTCCCGCTGCCGCCGACGGTTGTGGTTTTGATTATCGGCAAAGACCTGTTTTTGCTGATTGGTTTTGTCATTGTTTACCTTATTACTTCGCAGATTCGCATCGCTCCTGTGTTCATCGGCAAACTTGCCACTGCCCTGCAGTTGTCGATGGTGGCGGGAATTCTGATTGCCCCTGAGGTCTCCGGTGTTTTGCCAGGCTGGATTTGGTTTTTGCGGGTTCTCTGGTGGTCGGCCGCAGGGACCGCTATTTTGACAACGCTTATTTACATTCGCAACGGAAGCCGATATATTGAACAGTACGAACAAAACCTGGCGAACAATAGTCATTAGCCAATAGTATTTATAGCTGCTGACTCACAACTCGAAACTCGAAACGGAAAATATCAAATACGGGATACGAACGTGGCAGTGCAATTTAGCGAAATACCGGAGGTTCTGGAGGAGCTTCGCCACGGCAGGATGATTGTCCTCGTTGATGCCGAAGACCGTGAGAACGAAGGTGACCTTCTCTGCGCCGCCGAGAAGATAACACCCCAGATTATTAACTTTATGGCCACGTTCGGTCGTGGTCTGATTTGCCTGCCGCTCACTGCCGGGAAATGTGATTCGCTTGGCCTGTATCCGCAGACCGTTGATAACACAGCACGATTTGGGACGGCTTTTACCGTCAGTATTGACGCAGCCAAAGGAGTAAGCACTGGTATCAGCGCTGCTGACAGGGCACAGACAGTTCTGGCGACGATTGCAGATGATGCTAAGCCGAGCGACCTTGTTCGTCCCGGTCATGTATTTCCACTGCGGGCACGTGAAGGTGGCGTGCTCGTTCGAGCAGGACAGACCGAAGGTGCGATAGATTTAACGCGCCTGGCATCTCTAAAACCGGCCGGTGTCATCTGTGAAATTATGAACGAAGACGGCTCGATGGCACGAGTGCCGGAACTGTTGAAGTTCAGCGAAAAGCACAATCTCAAGATTGTTTCGATTGCCAAGCTCATAGAATATCGTCTTCAGCGGGAAAGTCAAATCAAGCGCCTTGAGTGTGTCAATTTACCTACCGACTACGGAGAATTTACACTCATTGGCTATGAGAGCATCACTTCGGCCGAGCCTCATCTGGCATTATGCAAAGGTGGTATTGGCCGGCTCGATGAAAACGGCAAACCCATCGAGCACGACGAGCCGGTGTTAGTCAGGGTGCATTCGGAATGTATGACCGGCGATTTGTTTCATTCGCAGAGATGCGAGTGTGGTTATCAATTAATAACCGCTATGAAGATGATAGAACAAGCCGGCAAAGGTGCTTTGATTTATCTGCGGCAGGAGGGCAGAGGCATCGGCCTGACAAACAAACTCCGAGCTTATAAACTTCAGGAACAGGGACTTGACACTGTTGAAGCCAATTTGCAGTTGGGCTTTATGGCCGACAAACGCGATTATGGAATTGGGGCTCAAATCTGTCGCGATTTGGGGCTTAGGAAAATACGCATCCTGACAAATAATCCAAAGAAGATTAGTCGTCTTGAGGTTTATGGTATAAGGATTGTTGAGCAGATACCGCTAAAAGCTGAGCCGGGCGAGCACAACATCGACTATTTGCGAACGAAAAAACACCGCCTCGGCCACATGCTCGATGAGGATTTATGAAGTCAGAAATCAGAAGTCAGAAATCAGAAGTCAGAAATCAGAAGCCAGAAATCAGAAGTCAGAATCTGTCTTCTGCCCTCTGTCGTCTGTCCTCTGTCGTCTGTCTTCTGGCGATGCTTTTGGTGGGCGCCGGCTGCCAATGGCCGCTGACACATCCTGCCACGGGCGCTGAGACTGATAATGATTTCAAAAAGCTTTCTGTTTATTCTCATTTTGCCCCGGCGAAAATCAACATTATGCCGTTGACCGAATTTATCAGCGCCGACAACAGTGCCCGACTCGTCGCGGCGAAGCCCCGAGACGCAGCCGGACAGGCCAATATAAATCTTTACGTTAGTTTAGTGGATTCCTTTGGCTCTCAGATAAAATCGCCGTGCGTATTTCGTTTTGAATTATATCAAAGAGTTCAGCGCTCGTCTGAGCCTAAGGGAAGTAGAGTCATTATTTGGCCGGATATTGATTTAACTGACCCGGCTGCAAATAACGAATACTGGCGGGATTTTTTAAGGGCTTACGAGTTCAATTTGCCTTTCGAGCCGTCCGCAAGCCAGAATTACATATTACAGGTAACATGTCTGTGCCCAAATGTCAGGCGCCTTTCAACCGAATTCGCTCTTAAATTCACAAAGTGATTTCTTCCCGCTACGGCCTCGGCCTTCCTGCTTCGGCGAAGCGCTTCGCAGAGACGAGTCGCCGAGACGAGTCCCGCAGCCGATTACACAGGTTACACTCCTGCGAAATTGCTGTTTTTTGCTGGTGGGAAAATTGTTGCGATAACAGCGGTTTTGCACAGATTTTTCTTGACGAAGAGGCAGTTAATTTAGTATAAATGTAATTGACGAAGCTTGTGTCGGCGTAGAGCCTGCCCCGCACCAATTAGGCGTGAGCCTAAGCTCAATTGGTGCGGGGTCGAATGGGTGTGTCCTTGGATTTCGTTTTCTGAAGTGCCGGTTTTAACAGTTCTTCGCAGGAGGAAACAAGCTTCTTACTTTTCAACTAACAGTTGATATTGGGCTTTTGAGGGAAGGAGGTAGTGTCAGATCGTAAAATATTGTCCTGGGCAAATATAAATAGTGAGCGTGAAAATTGTTATCTCGCCGTTTTTTTTTACTTTTTAGAAGGAGGGTTATTATGTCTAAAGTAGAAAAGTTAGTAGTAATTTGTGCAGTGGTAGGATTGATTCTGGCAGCGAGCGGCACAGCACAGGCTAACTGGTCGGAGACCTTCGATGGCGATGAGCCCGACCTGACAACCTGGCAGTTCCATTGTTTTCCGGACATGACCAAAACGTTCACCCATACCATCAAGGCCGAGCCGGGCGGCAACAAATACCTCAGCTTGGATGAGATAAGCTCGAGCGGCGTCGGCGGCTCAGCGATCGGCATGGGTTTCGGTTCAGATGAAGCGTTCAGCGACGTCCGCGTCGGTGCGGTCTTCAATGTCACTGGTGATGCCTCTCGCACTTACCACGGTCTGGCGGCCAGGATAAGTTACTTCATTGACCCGGATGGTTCGTTAACCGGCGTGGCTCCCGGCGTGGTCACCAGTTGCTACCTCGTGATGGTGCACTATGAGGAGGGTCCGGCCAACCTGAAAATTGAACTAATGAAGGTCGTCCTCAACGACGAGAACATTATGGAGACCTATGAGCCGGAGGTTCCAGTGCCCGGCCTGGATCACGCCAGGAGCCACTATATTGAACTGGACGTGGTTGGGTCAGACCCCGTATACATCACGAGCAGTATCTATGAGTACAAAGGTGGCCCCTTGTTGACGAGAACTCCGACCTTTATCGACACCAGCACCAATGACCCCTGGGAGAGGGAGGGTATTCATGATGACGTCTTTGCCAGCGGCGTCAGCAGCATCTTCGCGTCGAATCAAGAGCTCGGGACGGTCGGCTACCACACCACCTTTGACAGCGTCTCATCTGTCTCAGATGGCCCGGCAGCGGTTAATCCCAGCCCCGATGATGGTGCAACAGGTGTGCCCACAGATGTAAGCCTTAGTTGGGTAGAGGCAGAATTTGCGACTTCGCGCGAGTTGTGGCTTGGCAAGGAAGGGGCTATGGAGAAGGTTGAACCAGCGCCCACAGGTAGCACCTTTGACCCGAGTGCTCTTGAATTTGGCAAAACTTACGAATGGCGGGTCGATCAGATCGGTCCATCAGGTACTGTCACAGGCTATACCTGGAGCTTTACGACAGAAGAGTGTAAGAGCGTGGACGATTTTGGGTCCTATGCAGACGATGTGGGTATAAGGGCTGCATGGATTGAAAATATCACCGACTTCGATTACGTCTTTCTCGCAACCGACGACCAGAGCAACAACTCTATGCGGTTTGAATTCCAAAATCAGTATGAGCCTTACTTTACTGAGGCCACACAGACATTTAACAGCCCGCAGGATTGGACGGCCCAAGGTGTCGAAGCGTTGTCGCTGTTATTCGTCGGTGATGACGAAAATGTTGAGCATCTGATGTATCTGAAGCTGGAGGATGCAGCCGGCCATAGCTTCAAGGCCGAGCACCCATACACCCATGCCTGTCAGTCAGAGTTATGGCGCCAGTGGACTGTTGCCCTTGAGCAGTTCAGTGATGGTGGCGTAGACTTGGGCTCTGTCAAAAAGATTGCTATTGGCTTCGGCAACGGGACAACTTCTTCCGGTCAGGAAGGTGAAGACAGGGACGGCGTATACATTGACCAGATTAGGTTGTGTCCGGCTATGTGCTATAATGTTGAGAAGTTGGATTTGCGTGGCGATATAAATGGTGATTGCAAGGTTGACATCGAAGACCTTGTTATCATTATGGATAACTGGCTTAATGATGGACTGTCAGCAGTACCATAATGAATATTGGACAAGCTAAGCTAATCAAAGATTGTGCATAATTTCAGGGCCTATACTGATTCATTCGGTATAGGTCCCCGTTCTTTGCGGAGTTTATCGGTTTGATTAAATTGGTTTGACCAAAAAGCCCAAATTTGCGATTATATCCAGCGGTTTCATACAAATTATTCTTGACGAAAAGGTAGTTGATTTGGTATAAATAAAATTGGCGAAGCTTGTGCCGATGTAAAGTCTGCCCTGAATTAGCCGTAGCCGAAGGGTCGAATGGGCGTGTACCCTTGGATTTTGTTTTCTGATATGCCGGTTTTAGCAGTTTTTCGCAGAAGGAATCAAGATTCTTACATTTCAACTAACGGCTGATATTGGGCTTTTAAGGGAAGGAGGTGGTGTCAGATCGTAAAATATTGTCCTGGGCAAATATAATATATAGTGAGCGTGAAAATTGTTATCTCGCCGTTTTTTTTTAACTTTTTTGAAGGAGGATTATTATGTCTAAAGTAGAGAAGTTAGTAGTAATTTGTGCAGTGGTAGGATTGGTTGTGGTAGTAAATAGCACAGCGCAGGCCAACTGGTCAGAGAGCTTCGACGGTGACGACTTAGACCTACCGACCTGGCAATTCCATCCTTTTCCAGACCTGACTAAAACGTTCACAAATACCATTAAGGCCGATCCGGACGGTAATAAATACCTCAGCCTGGATGAGACCAGTTCGGTTGGAGTTGGCGGCTCGGCATTTGGCGCCGGGTTCGGCAGCGACGAAGTCTTTACCGACGTCCGGGTTGGGGCCGTCGTAAATGTTACCGGCGATGCCTCCCGAAATTACTGCGGCTTGATCGCAAGGGCGATATACGTCATTGACCCGGATGGGTCGATAACAGGTGTTGCTCCTGGTATGTTTGCAACCCAGGTTTATGTGATGCACATAGACTGGGTAGACGGTCCGGCAAACTTAGTAATTGATATCGAGAAGGTCGTCAATATGAGCAACATCATGAGGAACGAAGTAGAGCTGCTTTTGCAAGTTGCTGTACCAGGCCTTAACCACGCCAGGAGCTACTATGCTGAGCTGGATGTTGTCGGCTCGGGCCCTGTGTACGTTACCGGCAGTCTTTATGAGTACAAAGGCGGCCCGCTCGTCGCAAAGACTGCGACAATGGTGGACACCAACGGTAATGACCCGTGGGAAGATGAAGGTGTTAATGATGAGCCCTTTACGAGCGGTCAAAGCGCGATATTTGCGCAGAATGAAGATGAGGAGCCAGCTGGCTATCATTGCACCTTTGACGATGTCTTCTCCGTGTCTGATGGCCCGGCAGCCGTCAACCCCGGCCCTGCTGATGGTGCAGCAGGCGTGTCCATAGATGCTGACCTTAGCTGGGTAGAGGCAGAATTTGCCACCTCGCGCGAGTTGTGGCTCGGCAAGGAAGGTGCTATGGAGAAGGTTGAGCCGGCGTCCGCAGGTACCACCTTTGACCCCGGCGCTCTTGAATTCGGCCAGACCTACCAGTGGCGGGTCGATCAAATCGGTCCTTCGGGTACCGTCACAGGACGCACCTGGACCTTTACGACAGGAGAGTGTATGAGCGTTGAAGACTTTGGGTCGTATGCAGACGATGCGGGTATAAGGGCTGCATGGATTGAAAACATCCCCGAATTCGATTACGTCTTTCTCGCGACAGACAGCCAGGGCAACAAGTCTATGCGGTTTGAATTCCAAAATCAGTATGAGCCTTACGTTACTGAGGCTACACGGACATTTAACAGTCCGCAGGATTGGACTGCTCAAGGTGTCGAAGCGTTGTCTCTGTCCTTCATAGGTGAGCACGAAAATATGGAGCATCTTATGTATTTTAAGCTGGAGGATGCTGCGGGCAATAGCTTCAAGGCCGAGCACCCGTACACCCATGCGTGTCAGTCAGATTCGTGGCAAGAATGGACTGTTGCCCTTGAGCAGTTCAGTAATGGTGGCGTAGACTTGGGCTCTGTCAAAAAGATTGCTATTGGCGTCGGCAATGGGACAACTTCTTCCGGTCAGGTGGGTGAAGACAGGGACGCCGTATACATTGACCAGATTAGGTTGTGTCCGGCCGAGTGCTATAATGTTGAGCAGTTGGATTTGCGTGGTGATATAAATGGTGATTGCAAGGTTGACATCGAAGACCTTGTTATCATGATGGATAACTGGCTTAATGATGGACTGTCAGCAGTACCATAATGAGTATTGGACAAGCTAAGCTAATCAATGATTGTGCATAAGTTCGGGGCCTATACTGATTCATTTGGTATAGGTCCCCGTTCTTTGCGGCGGAGTTTATCGGTTTGATTAAATTAGTTTGACCAAAAAGCCCAAATTTGCGATTATATCCTGCGGTTTTACACAAATTTTTCTTGACGAAAAAGCAGCTAATTTAGTATAAACAAAATTGGTGGAGTTTTTCGGCATAGAGGAGGCATCTTCAGATTCCGTTTTTTGAGGCGCCGGTTTTTAACAATTTATCATAGGAGGAGTTGTATTATGTCGGATACAGAGTTGGAACAGGACTTTGTGCTCGCACCTGCGGTAACGCGAGTACAGGTGCTTCGTAGTGAAGTTTTTACATTTCAATTAACAACCTATATTTAATTTTTGAAGGAGGACTATTATGTCTAAGAAATTGATTTGCCTGGTTTCTTTTGTATTGGTATTGGGCTTAGCTGGAACAAGCACAGCCCAAAATATTGACCCAAGCCTTGTCGGCTGGTGGACGTTCGACGATGGTTCCGGCACAGTCGCCAAGGACATGAGTGGTAAAAGCGTCGATGGGACGTTTTTCGGCGAGCCGACATGGGGCCAGGAAGGTCAACACAGAGGCGTACTGTTATTTGATGGAACTGAAGCGAATCCTGAATATGTTTTCATCAACGGCTCCTTTCAAGTACCGGTGTACACGATAACTGTATGGTTTCGAGTGGATGGTAGCGTGTCGGCAGACCATATGGATGTGTTCTCGGCTTATGCACCTGGCGTAGTGCACGGCATTCTTTTGGAAGTCAGGCAGGGAGATGGTACTCTGCGTTATTTACACAGATATCCCCTGGGTACCGGCGGAGGCACCAATATCTACACCACCACTACATACGACGACGGTGCATGGTATCACGCGGCGATGGTCAAGTCGGTGGACACGATAGCGCTATACATCAATGGGGAGCTGGTGGATTCAGCAGCCGATACTAGTGAGTTCAATCCTGGTGATACCTTTGGGGTTGCGTTGGGCATACTTGACGATGAGAGGGCTCCTGACCGAGTTTTAATCGGTGCAATAGACGACGTCCGTATCTACGACCGGCCGATGTCGCAGGAAGAGATTCAGGCTACTATGCAAGCTGAGGTATGGCCCTATGCCTGGGGCCCCACTCCGGCTGATGGTGCTTTGCATCCGGATACATGGGTGAACCTTAGCTGGTTGCCGGGACCTTTTGCGGTCTCGCACGACGTCTACTACGGCGAGAATTTTGACGACGTGAACGACGGAGCCGAAGGGACGTTCCGAGGCAATCAGCCCTCGACGATGCTTATTGTCGGCTTTCTTGGATTTGCTTATCCGGAAGGTCTTGTTCCAGGCACAACTTACTATTGGCGCATCGATGAGGTCAATGACACCGACCCGAACAGTCCGTGGAAAGGCGATGTCTGGAGCTTTTTGGTTCCACCCAAGACCGCCTATTACCCCAGCCCGGCCGATGGCGCCAAATTTATAGACCCGAATGCGGACCTTGGCTGGACTGGAGGTTATGGTGCGAAATTACACACTGTGTATTTCGGCGATAATTTTGACGATGTGAATAATGC
This sequence comes from uncultured Pirellulales bacterium, assembly GCA_964417935.1. GTDB lineage: Bacteria > Planctomycetota > Phycisphaerae > Sedimentisphaerales > Anaerobacaceae > NIOZ-UU13. The sequence goes on along the minus strand of CAYQKF010000118.1, from coordinate 1,061 downwards.
CGCTGACGGACTCCCACAGGGAACCATGATTTATACTCCCGGCCCACTTGAATTAGAGAAGGTTTATTACTGGCGGGTCGATGAGTTTGATGCCTTTACGACCTATAAAGGTGATATCTGGAGCTTTACGACCGCAGGTGCCGGTGGAGGTGTGCGAGCGGACTACTTCAAAGGTATGAACTTTGGCAGTCACGTGCTGAGGCGAATAGACCCGCAAATCAACTTTAACTGGGGCGATGGCGCACCGGATGAGGCGGTTGGCGAGGATAACTTCTCGGTCAGATGGACCAGCGAAGTCGAGGCGGCATTTACTGAGACCTACACATTCTACACCAACAGCGCTGACGGTGTGCGTCTGTGGCTGGATGGTCAACAGCTTGTTGACAACTGGACAGACCACGGAAACACCGAGAACAGTGGAACGTTTGACCTTGTCGCCGGGCAGACGTACAGCGTTGTAATGGAGTGTTATGAGAATGACGGTGGTGCAGTGGCAGAGTTGCGGTGGTCGAGTCCACGCACGCCAAAGCAGTTCATTCCACAGGCCGCACTGTCACTACCTGTGAGGGCCAGCCTCTCGAAACCGTCTAACGGTGCTGTGGATGTAAAGCAGACACAGATTCTTAGCTGGTCGCCGGGAGACTATGCCGTTTCGCACCAGATCTATTTAGGCACTGACCAAGAGGTGGTGCGAAACGCTGATACAACTTCACCAGAGTACAAAGGCACAAGGAACCTTGGCTCTGAGAGCTATGACCCCGGAAAACTCCAGTGGTATTCCACCTACTACTGGCGTGTTGACGAGGTCAATGACGCCAACCCCGACAGTCCGTGGGTAGGCAATGTCTGGAGCTTCACGGTAGCCGACTTCATTGGGATAGACGACATTGAGGACTACAACGACTATCCGCCCGACGAGATATTCAGTACGTGGATAGATGGATGGGAAGTCCCGACGAATGGCTCTATCGCAGGTCATGCCAATCCTCCTTTTGCCGAGACAAGTATTGTTCACGGCGGCTCTCAGTCGATGCCGGTTTACTACGAAAACAATTTCAAGT
>CAYQKF010000117.1:0-15818 GCA_964417935.1 uncultured Pirellulales bacterium | reverse complement strand
CAAAATACGCAGCCAATACAATGCTGGCAACGAGAATCTCATTTATGAATGAAATTTCGGCACTGTGCGAGAAGCTCGGTGCAAATATCGAACGGGTAAGACAAGGGCTCGGCAGTGATTCAAGAATTGGCTCGGCTTTTCTGTTCCCCGGTGTCGGCTTTGGCGGCAGTTGCTTCGGGAAAGATATTCGGGCATTGATTCATACCGGCTCTTTGAACGGCGTTGAAATGACGATAGCCAAGTCTATCCAGCAGGTAAATATAAATCAGCAGGAGCGATTTGCAAAACGCATTACCGATTATTTCGCCGGACGAGAAGACCAAACCACATTGGCCATCTGGGGACTGGCGTTTAAGGCAAAAACCAATGACGTCAGAGAATCCCCGGCAATCTACTGTATTAAAAAGTTCCTCGATTGCAAAATGAAGATAAGAGCCTATGACCCTGAAGCAAACTCCGCAGCGTTGACGGCCCTGGAGGATAAAATTGAGACCCTCCAAAATGGATACGATGCACTTGAAAATGCAGATGCCCTTCTTATCTTCACCGACTGGCAGGAATTCCGAAACCCCGACTTAGGGCTTATCGCAACAAAGCTTAAAAAATCCGTTATCTTCGACGGCAGAAACCTCTACGACCCTGACGTAGTTAAAAATGCAGGGTTCGAATATTACAGTATTGGAAGGGCTCCCGTTTGAAAATGTCTTGTGTCTTGAGTCTAAATGGAAGGATAAAATTATGGACATTGTTATTAAAAGCTTAGGCATATTTTTCTGTATTATCGGAATTGTGTATTTGCTAAGAACGGACATTATGAAATGGCTGTTTGAATTCTTCAAAAAGGGCAAACGAATATACTTTGCAGGAGTGATAAGACTGACACTGGCGGTTGTATTTTTTTCTTCGTATCGCGACCCCGAATGCAATAAACCTTGGATAATATTTGCCTTTGGGATTCTTTTCCTGATATCGGGCCTTTTGATATTTGTACTCGGCCCCGAAAAGGTTAGACGGATGCTCGAGTGGTACCAAAAGCAGCCGGTTCTAATTTTTCGAGTCATTGCTGTAATTGTCCTGGCCTTAGGAGTAATCGTTATTTACTCTGCTTAATGTGTGAATGAGTGAATGGGTAGATGAGCAGATGCGTCAATTCACTCACGCATTAACACATATACGAGACACGGATTATGAAAGCGCTAATCACAGGAGCTGCTGGTTTCATTGGCTCACACCTCAGCGAACGCCTTCTTGGCGATGGCTGGATAGTCGTCGGCGTTGATAATTTCGATGATTTTTACGACCCACAAATCAAACGCCGGAACATTAACGACTGCCTTAAAAATAAAAAATTCCAGCTTATCGAAGCTGACATCCGTGACGGTGCAGCTATGGACAAAACGGTTGGTGACAGCGTCGAAATAATTGTCCATTTAGCCGCCCTGGCCGGCGTTCGACCGTCGATTGCCCAGCCTTTGCTTTACGCCGATGTCAATGTCAACGGAACAATGGTCTTACTCGAAGCAGCAAAAAAGCACAAAGTCGGCAACTTCATCTTCGGCTCAAGTTCCAGTATCTACGGCAACAATGAAAAAGTGCCGTTCTCTGAGAACGATAACGTTGACTTTCCCATCTCGCCTTATGCCGCAACCAAAAAAGCCGGCGAACTAATCTGTCATACATATCATCACCTTTACGGGATTCATATAACCTGCCTGCGTTTTTTCACCGTCTATGGCCCGCGGCAAAGGCCGGATTTGGCCATCCACAAATTCGCAAAACTCATCGAGCAGAACAAACCCATACCTGTTTATGGCGACGGCACTATGATGCGCGACTTTACTTATATCGACGACATAATCGACGGCACAGTTGCGGCAATAGACAAATGTGAAGGCTTTAATATCTACAATCTCGGCGAATCAAGGCCGATAACGGTCAACGATTTGGTCACCGAAATCGAGAACGCCCTTGGCAAAAAAGCAATCAGGGAATACGTTCCCCCTCAGCCGGGTGACGTCGAGCGCACTTATGCTGATATAACCAAAGCCGCTGAGGAAATCGGCTATAAGCCTTCAACAAATATTCAGACCGGCCTGAAAAATTTCGCTACCTGGCTAAGAAAAAACGCGTAATTCAATTTTACTTCTTCTAATTTTTAGAAATAGCCTTGAAAACTATCACCACCTTCACTATTATTTGCACGCCTAAGTGACGAAAAGCTACAGTTTTGGAAAGTGCCCATAGACAAATATTTTGGAGACAACACAATGACAGATAAAAAAGCGGATTTGGCCGGCCCCGGTATTGGTGACTATGCTGAATTAGAGAAAATCCTGCCACAGGATTATAACTTTCTATTGAGCCCCAAGGAAACCCAGATTGCCACCTATGCCGCCAAAGACTACATTGAGGAAAACCTCTGCAAGGAACTGAATCTCATCCGCGTGACGGTTCCTCTTATCGTGGACGTCGAGAGCGGCGTCAACGACATGCTCGACCGCGACGGCTCACGGACCCCAATCGGATTCCACATCTCAAATGACCATGACAAAAACCCGATTGATGCACAGGTCGTCCAGGCCGCTACCAAGTGGAAACGAATGGCCCTCAAGCAATTCGATATGAAGGTTGGCGAGGGGCTGCTCACTGATATGCGCGCCGTACGCAAGGACTACTTCCTCGACCACGACCACAGTGCCTACGTTGACCAGTGGGACTGGGAGCTGGCCATTACAGCCGAGCAGCGCAACTTGAAATTGCTGCGCGAGGTGGTAGAGAAGCTCTGGAAGGTCATCAAAGGTGCCGAGGTCCACGTCCAGCAGCTTTTCCCTCAATTAAAAACCGATAAATACCCCAGTCTCCCCGACGAGCTGACCTTCATCCACGCCGAAGAAATGCTCGAAAGATTTCCCGACTTGCCGCGTAAGCAGCGGGAGGAAATGATTCTCCAGGAACACCCCGCCATTTTCATCATCGGCATCGGCTGGGTCCTCGAGGATGGCTATCCACACGAAATGCGCGCCGCCGATTACGACGACTGGGTCACAGAAACAACCTCGGAAGACGGCCGGACAATGCACGGCATCAATGGTGACATCCTCGTCTGGAACCCCGTAACGAAGCGCCGCCACGAACTGACATCTATGGGCATCCGTGTCAACGCCGAAACGCTCAAAAAACAATTAGAGCTTTCGGGTCAGCTCGATATGCTGAAGTTTCCCTATCACCAGGCCATCTTGAATAACGAGATTCCCCTCAGCATCGGCGGCGGCATAGGCCAGTCACGTACGTTCATGATTCTGCTCAAAAAGGCCCACATCGGCGAAGTCAGCGCTACCGTCTGGCCAAAAATACTAAAGGACATGTGTAAAAAGAAAAATATCCATGTGATAGAATAGAAAAAGATGTTCTATTTCTGACGCTGTTAAACTGTATATAATGTCGGCTATTGTCAACAAGTTCCGTTTCCAATAAATAAGTTTAACTTTTTGATTCGCCTTCGGCGAAGCTATTGAAATTCCTCCGCTTCGCCCCCGTGCTTTCTTGCGAAAGCAAGAACGGGGGCTTTGGTCGGAATGACAGTACGTATAGAATGTTACACTCACGTTTTAGAAAGGACACTATTAGTCTGTCAAATTTGATTTGATAGATTATTCCGCCGCAGGCAGAAACTTGATGCGGAGAGCGGCAGCCTCAAGCGCAGCTTGGGGATGATAACATACCATTTTCTTTTTACTTTTGCCTTTTTACTTTTGACTTGTTTATTAGACTACCACCGGCCTGACGGCAAAAGCCGTCCCCCAAGCCAGAGGCTTTGAGGCTGCCACCCTGCGCAGGCTCGGCGATGCGATTCATAAGCGGTCAAGTCCCGAGGCATTGCAGCAACTTGCTGTGTCCGACAGCCTGCCTGAGCTGCGCTTTCACGCGGTCTGGGCAAACGCACTATTGATATTCAGGATGGCCTCGTCTATTTCCGCGGCGCTTTTGAAGCCTATAACAACCGCGTCCATCAAGCCGGACTGCATGGTGAAGCGTATGGACTTCTCGCGTTCCTCGGGCTTTGTGAAATCACCTTCCCCAATGATTTTCATGCCAATGATGCCGTGGCGGTTCTCGTGCATGACCTTAAATTGCTCCAGCACCGCAGGCACATGGGACGTATCGCTTTTGGTTCTCCGGCCTGTGTCTGGGGTATCAATGTGCGCACCCTGCGGATTGATCCGAACCAGATTGACGTCAACCCAATCCAACTGGGCGGCTTTCTTTAAGGCAATCAGCGAATGGCACGAGACACCGTGTGCGCGTATAATCTTCCTGGCCTTAGCCTCTTCGAAGGCATCCAGCAGCCGTTTACGTTCCTCGTCCCAGTCGCCCCTGCGCGTGGCGTGGACCAGCAGGCTGTCGATGTAATCGACACCCAGCTCCTTACGATAGCGGTCGAGCACATCCAGAGGCTTCTCGGGAATCCGGGGCATCTTGGACTGGATGAACAGCTTTTCGCGGGGAAGGCCCCTGATCGCCTCGCGTACCATTGTGTGGGTTCTGTAGTTCTCAGCCGTGTCGATATACGTGATTCCCTGATCATAGGCATAACGTATCAGCCGGTTAAAACCATCAGCCCCCAAAGCTCGCTGAATGCTGCCGCCCCTGGTACCGGTACCGATACCAAGCCGGCTCAGCCTCAATCCTGTCTTGCCCAACGGTACCTGATCCACAGCCGTCGGTTTGTGTCCTTTGGCTGAAGGCCCAATAGTACAAGATGGCAAGAAGGTGACGCCGGCCAATGCAGCCGTGCTCTTAATGAATTGACGCCGGGTGGTTCTTTTTCTACTCATAATGGGACCCCTTCATATAATTTTAAGCAACCATCGCTCTACTATGACTTGGCGCGTATGTAATTCGGCATAACGCCATATAATACCCACATCACGTCGATATGGCAAGACACACCAATTTCTAAATTCCACGCAGAACAAAAGGCCGAGTGCTATTAACAATCGGCCTGTATAAATCCTGGCGATCACATATCCGCACAGAGTTAATCCAATAAATCGTCAATAAGCTTTTTGAGTTTTGGCAGGTCATCTTTCATATATGAGTTCCGCTTCCTGAAGAACCTTGTCTCTAAAGTACTTGCTGAGGGCCTCGGGAGTGAGTAAGTCAACCTTTCGGCCGATGAAGTCAGCAATGCTTCGCTATATCTGGGCAAGCTTAAAAAACCCAACAGTTGCTTCCGGCATGAATTCAATAAGTACATCTACGTCACTATCCTCTTCGGCTTCGCCGTGGATATGCGAGCCAAAGAGCGCTACAGATTTAATACCAGCCAGATGGGGGTCATGCTTGACTGCTTCTAATAATTTGTCTTTAATCTCCTGCTTTGTCATAGACGATAGTCTAATCCCCATAAAAACAAGTGTCAAATTAAATTCTTCGCAAGGGAAAAGGCCGGTCGGAATTAACACTCGGTCTTTTTTAATCCTGCCGGAGGTTCATGATTACTATGTCGGAGAAATGTAGCCCCCGGCAAGATTCTCGTCGGGAAGTACTATCACTATCTTTTTGACTGCTCAGGATGCCCAATTTATAACAAGCTTTTTTCGTGAGTGGGCACAGTCTCTAAGATAAAGGTTGATAAGGTTCTGATAAGGAATACCTACCTCGGCAGCCAGGCCTTTGAAGTACTCAATAACATCTATACCAAGTCGAAGGGTAACCTGCTTTTTCAGGTCTTTTGCGTAGGGATTTTTGTGGCCTTTCATTTTTGAAAAATCGTATTCTTTTCTCATCTTAATCTCCGGTATAAACCTTTCCTTCCATAATTATATTATATTGCTAATATCATTATCGTCAAGACAGCTTATAAAGTTTTTCTAAAATAGCAAAAGAGGAAAAATACCGGTATAAAATATGAACCGGCCTTAATAAAAAAAGCAACCACAAGAACCGTGTCCTGAGCGAAGCCAACCATGCCGAAGATTACGCGAATTCGGCGAAGATGCGTCGGGCGTATTGGGAGCTTTTCTTGAAGGCCTCGACGGGGGCCATTGTTTTGGGTGAGCCGGCTTCTACGGCCTGTTCGAGGACGATGTGGGGCTTTACGCCGATATCAAGCAGATGTCTTGCCAGGGCCGGGTAGTCAATATCGCCATCGCCGAAGGTCTCGGTCCAGACGTTGTCTTCAGACTGGCGAAGATGCAGCTCGGTGATTCTTGGGCCGTAAAGCTTGAGGACATCGAAGAGGGCTACGGATGAGTTGCCCGCGCCGCGGTATATCCAGTGGGCATCGAGGCACAGCGTTACATACTCCGGGTTTGTGCCGAGCATCATGTGATGAAACTCGCGGGCGGCGTTGCGCAATTCAATATCGTGGTTGTGATATGACAGATTAAGCCCCATCGCTTTTAATCTTCGGCCTAATTTCTCAAGGGCCGCGGCCTGCACTTTTAGCTGGGCATCATTTTTGTTCTGAGGCCCGCCCCATTGAATAGGGCTCGGATTGGTTACGATGATTTTTGTGCCGATACCTTTTGCCTTTTCGGCGATAGCTAATACAGCTTTGATACTCTCATCGGCCTTATCCTTCTCGTGCAGGACGCTATTGACGTACAGCGAGCGCATTTCCAGGCCGTGTTTTTTCAATAGCGGCCCAAGGCGGTCAATCTCCTGTGGATTGTTGGCGAGCGGCTCGTAGCCATCCATCCCGCTGGCTGCAAACTCCGACAGTCCCTTATCAAGCTCGTTATTGAAATTGCGGTTATCACGCTGGTAGAAGACGTTCCAGGGATACTGGTTGCATGCTAAGTGCAACTTGCGCCCCCGCCTGCGTTTGGCTGCGCCGAGTGCCCGGGTTCCCATTACTATCGACCCCCCTGCCATCGCCAAATCTTTGATGAATCTTCTGCGAGAAATTGTATCGTTCGACATAATTGAATCCTCCTGTATAAATATAGTCCTAAAAAACCGGTTTTTCTTACTTAGTATCTGTTGCGGAAGATAAAGACTAATGATGTCACCCTTGCGCTTGCTTTCGTCCGCCAGCGGGCGGATAAACTCGTACCCGCGGAAGCGTGGAGCAGAGTTCCAAAATAAGAAAGACTGGATTCCCGCTTCCGCGGGAATGACAAACATTGTTTCCACAACAGGAACTACTTGCAATCTTTCCGCCTAAACAGTCGGCACTTATCGTCATAAGTATGGGCGAAACAGCCATTTTCTGCAAGAGTATTCTTTGGAGACACCATCCCCAAGCTGCGCTTGAGGCTGCCACCCTTCCAAGCTATAAAATCAAATTTGACAGACTACTCGTACTCCATTTCAGAAATAGTACGACTACGAGATTGCCACCCCTTCGACTTCGCTCAGGGCTAAAGGCTTTTTCGGCTGCGCCTCGCTCGCAATGACGACGAATGCAGCCCTATGTCATTGCGAGGATCCCACCGCGTCTTCCTGTCGGAAGACAGGAGCTGGGGCTACGCTCAGGGTAAACTCCGCGACGAAGCAATCTCAATCTCGCATAGTAGCGAGATTTACGAAACGCTGTATTAGACCTGTTTCATCATAATTGGAAATGCGTTCTATAGTAAACCATTTTTTTAATAGTGTCAACCGAACATATATAGTAGTCTATCGTATCAAAGAAGTTTAGTTGTATTAGTGCTGTGTATGGGAATCTCAGGTATTAGAAACGTTTTCTGCGACCAGAGCTTTCACCGGCAACACATAACAGAAAGGTAAGACAATGAGCGAAGGGAAAAGAAAGCTATTCAATTGGCGGGCGTTCTTTTCCGTCCTGACTGCACTGTCCTTTATTGGAATGGCCTTTACCGGAGTGATACTATTTGTGGTTCCGCCCGGCCGCATCGCAAACTGGAGCGGTTGGACCCTTCTTGGCCTTACAAAGCACCAATGGATTGGCCTGCATGACTGGTTCAGCATCATCTTCGTGGTCGCATCGGCCTTCCACGTGTACCTCAATTGGAAGCTTTTCGTTAGCTATTTCAAGAGCAAAGTGAGTAAAGCCTTCGCCTTGCGCGCCGAATGGGCCTTGGCAGTAGTCGTATGCGGCGTCGTTTTTCTTGGTACTCTTGGTGATGTCACGCCCTTCTCCTCGCTGCTGGTCTGGAACGAGAACATAAAACACAGTTGGGACAGCCCCCAGCAACGCGCCCCTATCCCCCACGCCGAGTTGCTGACCCTTACCGAGCTGGCAGAGCAGGTACGTGATGTCAAGCTCGAAACCATGCTTACAAACCTCAAAGCCCGAGGGATTGAAGTTGAATCAACGGATGTTGTGCTTGGTGAGCTTGCCGAGAGCTACAATATGACACCGGCACGGCTCTATAATATTGCGCTTGGCCAGACAATACCCGGCAGGGGCTATGGAGGGGCGGGACAGGGAGGAAGGCAAGGACAGGGCGGACATGGCGCCGGTGGACCAGGTGGCGGATCCGGTCAGTTCGCCGATACTCAGGCTGATGCCGGTGCGGAGCACGAGCAAGGCGGAGCCGTTCGCGGCATCGGTCAGATGACACTGAAGGAGTACTGCAGCCAGATGGGCTTGGATGTGAACAAGGCCGTAAAAAAACTGCAGGATGCCGGTTTCAAAGCCAGCCCTGATATGACAATCCGAGTAATCGCAGATACCGCCGGCATCCATCCCTCCGAAATTCGCACTCTCCTCGAGTCCCCAACTCAATAGCACGGTCAACCTTTGTACTTAGACTCGGATTTATTCGACGGTTTTCTATGGGGACCTCGCCTAAAAAGTTTTATAAAAAATCACTCACAAAACCCCAATTTTCTTTAAAATTCACCCCCAAAATAATACCAAAATGATTGTTTCTCTCGTGATTCTAACCTGTTAGGAAGCTGCCGAGCTGATAAACGATTAGCGTTATCACATAAGCTAAAGCAGTCAGGCCGAAGAATTGGAACAGCGCCCAGCCCCAGGAATTTGTTTCCTGTTTTGTCATTGCGATCGTTGCCACACACGGTGTGCTAATCAGGCAAAACAACATAATGCAGAAACCTGTTAAAGGCGTATAGTTTGCCTGCAATTTTTCCCGTAAACTGTGCGTTTTTTCCTCGGCACTACCAGAGTCCCCCGCTTGGCGCGAACCGACCGCAAATACTATTGCCAATTGTGATACAAACACCTCTTTAGCGGCGGTTGCGCCGATGAGGGCCGTTCCGATTTTCCAGTCAAAACCCAGCGGCTTCAACGTAGGTTCTATCACTCGCCCTACACTTCCAATCACCGAATATTCCAACCTTTTTTGCTGAGCCTGCTCAGAACTCAAACCTGTTAAAGACTGTTCACTTGGTTTTGGATAGCTGCCCGCCGCCCAGAGTATAATCGATATGGCAAGGATTATTGTGCCGGCCTTTTTCAGGTACATCCAGCCTCTTTGCCACATGTGAATACAGACGGATTTGAGGGTAGGCATACGATAAGGCGGCAGCTCCATAACGAACGGCGTGGTTTCGCCCTTAAAGACGGTCAATCGCAAAACCTTGATACAAACAATTGCCAGCACAATTCCTATCAAATAAATAAGCCAGAGCGCCGGCCCGCGCCATTTTTCCGGGAAGAAAGCCGGTATTATCAGCGCATAAATCGTCAGCTTTGCGCCGCAGCTCATCAAGGGTATTACCATTATTGTCGTAAACCTGTTGCGTTTGTTTTCGAGTATTCGTGCCCCCATTATGGCAGGGACCGAACATCCGAAACCGATAAGCATCGGTATAAAGCTTTTGCCGTGCAGGCCTATCTTGTGCATTACGCGGTCCATAATAAATGCCGCCCTGGCCATATAGCCTGAATCCTCAAGAAGCGCAATCGCTAAAAACAACAGAAGAATATTGGGTAGGAACACAAGCACCCCCCCTACTCCACCTATGACGCCATCAACCAAAAGAGACATAAGCCAGCTTTCGCTGCCTGTCGGCCAAAACCCGGCTATCATTTTACCAGCCCAGCCGAAAAACTGCTCAAGCCAGCTCATTGGATATTCGCCTATCTTAAATGTCGAAAAAAAGACTAAATACATCAATATCAGAAATATCGGCAGTCCCAAAATACGATTTGTTACTACCGCATCTATCATATCGCTGGAACTGTGACGCGATTCGACTGTGCTCTTGATAGTCTCCTGACACGCACCTGATATGAAACCATATCGTCGGTCCGCCATTACAATTTCCGGCTCATCACCGAAAATACCTCTAAGATGCTCAGTGCTGGCTGTAACGGCATCGAGTACCTGTTGGCTGTGGACTTTTGCAGTTACCTCAGAGTCTCGCTCCAACAGTTTGGCCGCCAACCATCGTGAGCCATATTTTTCTGCCAACTGTTGCTCTTTATCATTGGTGAGTGTTTCGATTTCTGCCAGCTCCTGCTCGATTTCTTCGCCGAAACTGACCTTATGAGTGCGCTGCCGCTTATTCTGCCGGGCTGTTTCGACAATAGCATCGAGCAGCTCTATTTTACCTTTGCCCTTATTGCCGACGGTTGGGACTATCATCGCCTCCAAAAGTCTGGACAACTGTTCTATATCGAATTGCAATCCCTTTTGCTCGGCGATGTCGCTCATATTAAACGCCAGAACCAGAGGGACATTCATTTCAATAAGCTGGGTTGCTAAGTACAGATTCCGCTCAATATTGGAGGCATCAACAATATCAACCACAACATGCGGATACTCCTCTATAATGAAGTTACGGGCAATAAGCTCTTCTATCGAATAGGCCGTTAGGCTGTATGTCCCCGGTAAGTCCACGAGTGTTATTTCGAAACCGGCGTATTTGCAGGTGCCCTCCTTCTTTTCCACCGTTACTCCGGGATAGTTACCTACGTGCTGGCGCGCACCGGTCAGCATGTTAAATATGGAGGTTTTTCCGCTGTTTGGATTGCCGGCTAAGGCTACTTTGATTTTCTTTTCCATAATCTCGCGGTCAATATCAGCCCGCAAGGCGCCCTGTACTAAAACCCACACTACAATCTACTTTAAACTTTTCCACTGCGACGGCGCCTGAGCATAACTTAATACGAGGACTCATACTGTTATCTCTACTATCTGCGCCTGACGTCGTTTAGTTTTCTCATTCATAACCGCCAGCCATCCGGTAATAGCTTCTTTGATGTTAGCCTTGGCTTCGGCCATTGTTTGTCCCTGAGAAACACAGCCAGGCAGAGCTGGTACTTCCGCAACGTAGTAACCGGTTTCTTCCTGTTCAATAACAACCTGAAGTTTCATAATATCACCTTCACTTTTAACCACACGAAGTATCCTTCGTAAATTATACCGTAATTTACGGAATTTCCAAAGCCTGCTTCCAGAGGATAGAGTTAAAAAAGTCAGGCCCTTTTATGCTCAACCATAATCTTATGAGCCATCCCTCTGCCTAACATTATCTTGGAGTTTTTGACGCTTATCACGAAAGGTCCGGGATGACTGTTGTTTATGACTGTTATTTCCACGTTGGGCACAAGCCCCATCGAGGCAAGCCGGCTGCTCAGACCCCGTCCGGCCTCTATGCCGATTAACTTTACCGTTTCGCCCGCCCGAACCTTCGACAATGGCCTTGCTTGCTTGTCCTTCATTGCTGTTATCTCGCTCTAAACGTTCTGTTCCCTGCTTTTGCAGAATTTCTGGAATTCATTCAATAAATCACTACCATTTTCGCTGCTTTGGCTTACAAACTCGATAAAACACAGAAGCTTCGCAATAATTCCCTGACCGAGTGCGTGTTCGGCTTTGCAGGCGGCCTGCTGGGCAACATCCGACTCGACACCTAATACATTGATGAAAAAAGACTTCAGGATATTATGTTTTGTGGCAATTTCAGCGGCGGCTGCCCTACCGGGCTCAGTGAGCGTTACATAATCGTATGGCTTATAGTTGGCCAGTCCCTTTTTCTTTAGGACCCGCAGGGCACCGGTAACAGAAGACCTGGACACACCGAGCAGTTTGGCTATGTCCTTGCTGCGGGCGAAGTTAGACTCGCTGGCAAGATTGAGAATCGCCTCGAGATAATCTTCCAAAGAGGCACTTAAGTTATCGCTTTTGGATGCTACCATAGCTATTTTTCTTTTTTTTGTGTGTTTTACCTAATATAGTTAGCCGCACCTAACTTTGTCAAGGTTTTTTATATATAAAAATATTCTACGAAATCGGACCTTTGATCGTTACCGGGGTGTGGTATGAAATTGTCGTGAAAGTTGCTGGTGTAATTGGATTGCTAATATTAATTACAGACGTATTCAGATTAGCTGTAATAGTTGATGTTATCGGTCTTTATTTTACAAACGTAAATCGTTTTTCAATACGATAGTTACATTTACTCTTCATGGACTTTTCAGCAGGGACATCCTCGTATGCGGTTCCTGTTCATCAGGCCATCGCTTTGCCTTCGGCTTACTTCAGATTCGGCATTGCAATCGACACCCTGGCCGTCCGGATAATCCCGATTTATCGGTACTGTCGGGCCTATAGAGGCCTTTGACCTCCAAGCAGTTGTGCCCTGCCGGGTCCATAAAACAAACGGGGCCCATACCGAACTTATCAGTATAGGCCCCGAAATAATTTGAAACAGCAACTCTAAGTCTTTGGCCTTGCGACTACGCTCTATGGCTCCGGCCACATTACCTCATCAAGCCAACTTCTCTGCCAGCAGAGCATAGTCCTTCAGTTCCACTGTGCCGTCCTAATTCGGCTCTTCCTCAATCGAGAACGGCAATTTTACTCGTTGCTCACGAGGTTGAGAACCTCAAGGTCAGACAAAGCCCGGTTGTAGAGCATTACTTCATCAAGAGCACCGTGGAATGAGTTCCACCCTTCTGGATTGTCTGCTCCGATGATCAGCGCCGAGTCGGTTTTTGTGCCGAAAGAAAAATCACCTCGGTCGGTCTCCTCACCGTTGACATAGAAGACCGCCGTAGTTCCATCGAACGTAACGGCCACGTGCGCCCATTGGCCCTCGGGCAGAACAATACCTCCACCCACTGGGTAAAGCTCAATCCGTTCAAACGAAATTTGTTGATTGTCCCTATTTATCTCAATCTGCCACATCATATTATCTACAGCCCAACCATCTCGTTTGCCAATTACACGCTGCCAGACACCCTCGACTGGTCCATCGTATCTGGCCCAGAGCGCAACGGTGAGCTGGCCCGTTCCCTCTGAAGGGTTCCACGTTCCACAGTCAACATACCCATCTGCCGGGTTGGGACCCGCGAAGTACAGGGCCGTGCCATAACCGCTCATGCTGTCTATCCAAGTCGGCGTACCCAGAATCGCGCCGTCGTGCCCGTTGCCGGAGGCGTCTGCAGCGATGTTGCCGCCTCCCTCATCCAGCGGATAGTAGGCAACCAGACTCGTATCCATCATGGTCGTAAAGCTCCAAATATCGCCGGCGTGCGTCGTACCATCGGCCTCGACCGCATTGAGCTGCCAGTAATAAGTGGTGCCTGGTCGAAGGCCTCCGGGGTCAAAGCTGACCTCTGTCGTGTTGCCTAAGAACGGTGGTGGACTGCTGGTGCCGATGTATCCATCGTGCGAAACTGCACCGAATCCCGGCCTCCAACTAAGAGTCGCATCTAACGCCACATCTTCGGCGCCATTAGCGGGGTTGGGCACCGAGGCAACTTTAGTGACCAGCGCCGTATAGGCACCGTCGGTGACGATGCTATAGACGCCGCTCGCCTCGATCGTGCCGATGTCGATCAGGTTCTGCATGTCAGCTTCAGACAGACCCCACCAAGTGTTGGGATCACCCACTGGGTCAGGCTGGAACGGCTGACGAATCCGGAACTCGCCGCCGTTGTAAATGATCTTGGTGTCGGTAATCATGATGTCGCTTAGCTCCTCGGCCTGAAGCAGACCGCCGTTCATGAATATCCTGACCTGGCCGATGTCTTCGCCGCCGTCTTTACCCAGTCTGAGCCGGTCGCCGGTGATCATCTCACCACCATTCATTGTCAAGTGTGCGATGCCGTCGAGGTTATCGCTCAGATTCAAATAGTCAGCGGAGTAGAAACTTCCGCCGTTCATGATAAATTCAGCCGTCCCGGGATTGTCGTCGTTGAACGTGGTGTAGCCGTCCACGATGACCGTGCCGCCATCCATTATCACCTCGCTGTATGCCGGGTCACCTTCGTCGTCGTTCATGTAGAAGTTGGCGGTTGTGTGGATCGTCGGGTTACCGAGGATGTGCAGGTATCCCGTAAGGCCTCCGTTGTTGGCGACGATCAGATCTTGGCAATTTACCGTTGCGTTGCCGCTTATGGTCATGTAACTCTCAAATACTCCCTCTGCAGAATTGTGGGCGACGTATATATCGTCCACAATGTCGACGGTCGCGTTCTCGCCGATATTGAAGGTGCCGGGGCCGTCGTCGCCGATGTTAAGATCGTCGCCGATAGTAACCGTAGCGTTGCCGCTTATGTTGATCTCACCCTGTGAGCCGGCATCGTTGGCGATGTATAGCTCGTCCGGAAAGTCGACGGTCGCGTTTTCGCCGATATTGATGGTGCCGATGCTATTAGCGTCGTTACCGGCACCCGCATCGTCCCCAACGTTAACCGTCGCGGATCCGCCGATAGTGATGGTGCCGGTTCCTTCGTCACCGGCATAAAGATCGTCGACGGTAGTAACCGTAGCGTTGTCGGTTATGAGCAGGGTGCTCTCTGCTGCATTGGGCTTTTCGGCGATGAACAAATCGTCGCAGTTGAGCGTTGTGCTGCCGCCGATAGTGATGTGACCTTCGCCTTCGTCGGTTTCCAGATCGGCGCTCCCGAGTTCAACCGTCGTGGTCCCGCTTATGTCCAGGTAGCCCACGCCGGTCTCACTGTCACCGATGTTAATACCGTCAGCGGTTATGGTCGAGTTGATGATATTGATGTAGCCCTCGCCCTCGTCGATAATGATATTGTCGAAGACAGTAACAGTGGAATCAACGATGTTAATCGTACCCATGGTGTCCGGGTCGTCGGCAGCATAAAGGTCATTACCGTTGGCACCGTCCAAAATGGTCAAAATACTTCCGCCCAGGACGTTCAACTCACCCATTCGTGGCGCACCATCCGGATCAGCACCAATTGACAATCTGCCGCTTACGGAAAGCGAGCTGGCATTGTCCAGCGTAAGCACGGCGGTCGTCAACTCGTCGGCGCCTTTAATGCGCAGAGTATCCCCACGTGTGACCGCGCCGCCGTCGATGATGTCGATCCTGAGGACGTCGGTGTTGACGTAGTTGGGATCGGTGGTGTTCTCTTCGTTGGGCCAGGTCCACAGCGAATCGGTTACGGTCCAGTTGAGGGGTGTCTCCCAGAGGCCGTCACCCGCGCTGCCATTCCAAAGGTACACCCCTGCCTGGGCCGTACTGCCCAGCGCAAGAATAAACGTCATTACATAAATCAATCTTTTACACATAATAATACTCCTTACTTACACAAAAGTTAAAGTAGCTATGCTTTGGCTACACACCAAAACACCCGTTGTTTGTTACAAACAACTTTAAACAAAACGACCGATAACAATTATTCACACTCACTACATTAAACACATCTGCCCAGGATGAGTTTTTACGAATTGATACTACCTCCTTCCTTCCAAGCCCAATATGGGCGGTTAGTAAAATCCGAATTAACCTATAGAAACTTCACTGCTGGAAGACTGAAAAACCACAGATTCCAGCAATTTTACTTATACCAGATTAGCTACCCTCACGTCAAGAAAAATCTTTAGATTTTAATTGTGGCGGGTGTGACAAATTTTTCTGGCGCTCAAAATAGGTAATCTGTAGAATGTAGGAAA
>CAYQKF010000116.1:0-16098 GCA_964417935.1 uncultured Pirellulales bacterium | reverse complement strand
GAGTAGTTCCCAATGTCGTCCAGTTGGCCCCGTCGGCCGAGTACTCAATGGTAGCTTCCTTGATCCCGTAACCGATAATAGGCTCATTAAATGTATTATGGTTCCATACCCACATCTGGTGAAGTTTGCAAACCTTGTCGAACTCAAATTCAATCCAGGCCCCGTTCGGTTCACTACCGCTAAGCCACACATCCGTCGCTTCTATTGAGTGCAGGCCATCAGCATCCAGTCCAGAGCCGTTCACGGTATTTTCGGGTTCTTGATCTATGCCGCTGCTGGAAGCTGTAACAGTTATTCTCTCGCCGGCAATAGGATAAGCAAATGGCTCAGCCGTAAAGCTCCAGACTTCACCTTTGAACTCTATATGGCTGGTTGGTGGGGCATTGACTTCATCGACCCGCCAGTAGTAAGTCTTGCCAAAATCAAGGCGTTGTGCCGGAGCATAGCCGGCAGCAGTCTGGGCGACGCCGCCAACGGCATCATTGACATCGTCGAAGCTCTCACCAAAATAGACTTTGTGCCCGTTTGTCGGCGCTGCAAATTCTCCCGGCTCCCAGCCAAGGACCACCTCTCGCGGCACATCTGTCGCCTCATCAGCCGGACTTGGGTCATAGGCAAGTCCCATTTCCTTACCTATCATGGCTTGTTGAATCTCTTCCGGCGTTAATGCCCGGTTGTAAATCCGCACATCGTCGAAGATGCACTTGATATTACGGGGTTGGTCCCCGTCATAGGCACCAATCCTCAGGGACTGGACGGCCGTCCCGATAGGACCGGGAAAGGAAAGGGTTGTGGCGCTTTGCACACCGTCGATGTAGCCCTTCATTACATCTGTGGTATCCTCCCATGTGAATGCAATGTGGTGCCACTCGTCCACAGGCGGAGCTGTAAAGAAGAAGTTGTAGTTCACGGAGCCGTCCTGGTCCCTTAATGATGCCAACATATTGCCGTCGTAGTTGTGCCAGAAGGAGTAGCCGGGGTCGACCCACGCGCCTCTCTTGGTCACCAAGCACCGGTTGCCTGCAGTACCGCCGCTGAGTCGATTGACCCATAGCGCCATCGTGATCGCATCGGTAATGTCTAAGCTCGGATCATTGCCGCAATCAACATAATCATCTATTCCGTCTAACTGCAGTGCACCCTTTAGCTGGCCAGCCACCCATTGCGGACCACCAACGAGGGTCCCATCGTTGCCGTTGCCACTTGAGTCTGTGGCGATGGTCCCGGTTCCCTCATCGAACCGCCAATAGCCGATAAGATTAGGGTCAGCGCCTTTGACTACACTCGTCAGAACCAGGCCCAGCACCAAAATAAAAGAAACCAAATAAATCAATTTCTTACACATGATAATACTCCTCCATAAAAGGTTAACATAATAATTTTTGGGTTTTGGCTACACACCAAAACACCAACAAAACAGATAAAAAAATTCCCCTCCATCGAAATCAACTCCTGTGCTTGCTTAGCACAACTTCTTAGCATTTGGGTCTATCTCCTTCCTTCAAAAGCTCAATATGAGCTGTTAATTGAAATTATAAAACGCGATTCTGCGGCAGAAAGCCCACTCTACGACCGTGCGCCATTACACCATACAATTCCTTCCTTAGCTTGACTTTTGCACTTTTTCGCCATGCGAAACCCTTGGGTAATTCGACTAAAAAATAAATCCTCCTTATTATCATCTAATGACGCCCGGGATGGAACCTCATTTCGTCCCAAAAAATCGTCATTTCGTGCACGCAGCACAGAATTTGA
Organism: uncultured Pirellulales bacterium; assembly: GCA_964417935.1. Classification (GTDB taxonomy): domain Bacteria; phylum Planctomycetota; class Phycisphaerae; order Sedimentisphaerales; family Anaerobacaceae; genus NIOZ-UU13. The sequence continues at coordinate 14,343 of CAYQKF010000116.1, read as the reverse complement.
AACTTGAAATTTAAGATTATAGGCAATGCTGCTTGCGATACTCAAGCGGGCTCATTCCTTTGGCCTTTTTGAAGTACCGGGCGAGGTTCTTTATATCCGAGCAGCCGAGTATAGAGGCGATTTGAGATATTGACAGGTGTGTGCTTACCAGCATAGAGACAAGCTCCTCTACACGGACACGTTTGATCTCTTCGTGCACCGGCCGGCCTAATATCTTGGCAAATCGGTTATATAGGCTACGGCGGGACAGAGCAACCGCTTGCAGGACGTCATCGACCTGAATGCGTTCCTTCTTGGCCCGTTGGTGGATAAAACGCAAGGCTGCGGCTACATCGCGGTCTTCTATCGCCAGAATATCGGTCGATTGTCTGCTCATAACATAGGTCGGTCGGACAACTATCGTCTGGTCTGTTATTTCCTTGCCTTCCATCAGTTTGTGCAGCATTGCAGCGGCTTCGTACCCAGCCTTTTCACCACTGAGAGCGATACTGGACAGTGGGGGGGTTGCCAGGTTACAGATCAGGTCGTCATTGCCGAGGCCAATGATAGCGACCTGCTCCGGCACATCAAGACCCGCCATTTTGCAGGCCTCGAGCACGTATTGACTTCGATCATCATTACAAGCCATCAGACCAATGGGCTTTGGCAACGATTTTAGCCAGTCAACCAGGATAGCCTGCTCTTTCTCCCATGAATGTGGAGCCTTTGGCTTTGCCCGTTCATAGGATTGGGCTCCAAACCCAGCTTCAGCAGCTCTCTGACGGAAGCTCGTGCCACGTTGGCGGGACCAATAATACATGTCCCCAAATCCGCAATAGGCGAATTGCTTGAAGCCTCGATGCAGAAAATACTCAGCGGCCATTCTCCCGATGGCCGCATCGTCAGTCAGGATGTTGGGCAAACCCGGAAATGGCTCTGTGTAAGGAGAAACGACAGTAGGAAGCCCCATGGCAAGGATCTCTTCAGTCTGTTTTCGTTTACGTTGCTCACGTAAAATCATACCATCGGCATCCAACTTAAGCAGCCATTCCAAAGTTACTTTTATGCCGCCGGTTCCCCAGTAGAATGGGGCCCTTCTATAGAATATCCAAGGCCCGTGAACATGAGAATACTTGGCTATTCCACGCAGAATGGACCGCCCGTACGTTCTTGAGGTTTCCATCATAAGTATGACTTTGGCATTCTTTCGCATGACTCGTAAACTTGTACACCTCAAAGGGTCATTGCAATCTGCAGTCTGACGCTGCTCACGGTCGAAAATCGTGTTGTCGAACTAACAGAGCACTGCTACTTCAAGTTGCACTGCAACATTAGTCTTTACCACACAATCATACTGAAAGTACTTGGTATTTGCAAAGCGAATTTCCTTGCATCTGAGACACATTTGTCTTATTATTTACTATCTTAGCTCAGGAAAAATAGGGTAACAATACTAAGACACCTGCAAAATTGAGGTTAGGCATACTTTGAAAAGAAAAAATTGTCTTTTAATTTTTTCTTTTCAAACAATAAATTATTGCACAGCAAGTGGCTATTTGATTATTTAAGAAAATCGAAAACCTGATTTTCTTAAATAATATATGCCTAACCTCAATTTTGCATAACTCATTGACAACACTAAGTAAGGAGAAAACACAGATGACAGAAAAAGAACAAACCAGAAGACGATTCCTACAGGCAGCGGGTATAGGAACGGTAGCTTCGCTGGCCGGCGCAAACAGCTCCCCAGGCCAGGTTCGCAGTTCCGCTGCACGGCGAGCAGGTAAACAGCGGTTCGAGTTAGGCCTGGCCTCGTACACCTTAAGAAAATTCAATCTGGATGACACATTGGCGATGACCAAACGACTCGGATTGAAATACATCGCCTTCAAGAGCTTTCATCTGCCGCTGGACAGCACGCCGGCTCAAATCCGGGCCGTCGTGGCAAAAGTTAAAGAAGCAGGACTGATACTCTACGGCGGCGGAGTAATCTCTATGAAGAAGGAAGACCAGGTGCACAATGCCTTTGATTACGCCAAAGCCGCCGGGATGAAGGTGATTATCGGTGTCCCGGCGCCCGAGCTGCTGCCGCTGGTAGATAAAAAGGTTAAACAGTACGATATCAAGGTCGCTATTCACAATCACGGGCCGACGGATAAACTATATCCGACACCGGCCAGTGCCTATGAAAAAATCAAGGATTTGGATAGGCGCATCGGCTTTTGCCACGATATTGGACACACGATGCGGGCGGGAGTGGACCCGTGCGAGGAGACCAGGAAGTTCGCGGACCGATTGCTGGATGTGCACATGAAGGATGTCTCGGAGGCAACTGCGAAGGGACACGGAGTCGAAATCGGGCGAGGTGTGATTGACATCCCGAAGTTCTTAAAGATGCTGATAGAGATAAAGTATTCTGGCATCGTTTCGTTTGAATACGAAAAGGACGCCGATGACCCGCTGGCAGGGTTGGCCGAGTCGGTCGGTTACGTCAGAGGAGTGCTGGCTGCTTTTTCGTAACACCTGCCATAAGTATCAAGTATCCCCTTGTCATGCTGAGCGTAACGAAGTGAAGCGAAGCATCTGGGCAAAGAAAGTAATGTTGTGTAGCGACAGGGACTCTCGATTCTAAGGCCAGAACCTTCGTCTGCCTGTGGCAGACTCAGGATGACAGTCGTCGAGCATTAAGAGCCTATCCGAATAATCCTTCATCTCTTGTCATTCTGAGGCGAAGCCGAAGAATCTGGCCAACGAAGAGGAGATTCTTCACTTCGCTGCGCTCCGTTCAGACCTGTCCTTGAGCAAAGCGAAGGAATGACAGGCGAGAGCGAATAGTTATTCGGATAGGCTCTAAGCATTTTTGTCATTCTGAGCGCAGCGAAGAATCTCAGTCGTACCAATCCTGGCTCAAGTCAGTCCAATCAGGATTAGTTGTTCGTATCAGGTCAAGCTTTTTCCTGCGTACCCAACCCTTGATAGTTTTTTCTCTGTCAATGGCCGAATAGACGTCAGGGAATGTCTCGAAATATAGCAGCCTGTTGATGTTGTATTCCTTTGTAAAGCCTTCGACGAGCTTGTTCTTGTGCTGTTCAATCCTTTTTTTGAGGTTCTCGGTCAGGCCGGTATAAAGCGTCCCGGATTTGTTGGTCATAATGTAAACATAATACTGTTTGTCAGTCTGCATACCACTGATTGTATCTTGAATCCACTACGCAGGCCAGAACCTTCGTCCGCTTGTGGCGGACTCAGGATGACATTCAGCATCGAGAACCGAATCAACTGAGCTTAACAGGTTTTTGCTCTTTGGCGGACTTGTATATTGCCAGAATCACTTCCACTGCTTTGCGGGCTTCGGGGCCGCTTATCCAGAAGTCACCGCCGCTTTCCAGCGCCTCAATAAATGCCTGGAAATTACGCGTATGATTCTGATATGAGATGGCAGCCGGGTCGGCTACGCCGCCACCACCTTCGATTTCGCCGAATTTCTTTCGGATTTGCTCATCTTCCGGTTTTTCATCGGCGAATTGCCAGAGGGTAATACTGTTTTCCACGTTTATGACAGTGCCTTTTGTGCCGGTAATTTCAAATCGCCTGAATTGTCCCGGATACGAGGCCGTTGTGCCGTAGATAACTCCCAATGCTCCGGTGGTGTAACGCAGCACAGCGGCCGCTGTATCTTCTGTTTCTATCTGAGGATGCCCTAATGTCGCTGTGAATGCCTGTAAAGATTCGATTGGCGGCATTACATCGCAAAGCATGTCAACCATGTGGATGGACTGGTTCATCAGTGCTCCGCCGCCGTCAAGTTTCCACGTGCCGTGCCAGGAGTCCTTGTAATATTCATCGGTGCGCCACCAGGGAACGTATATGCCGGCATAAGTAATCACGCCGAAGCGTCCGGAGTTTATCGCTTCTCTAAGAGGCACCATCATATCGTTAAATCGGTACGGAAATATGCCGCCCAAACGAGTGCCGCTTTTTTCGTGGGCCTCGGTCATAGCGTCAATTCGCTCCAAGGTAATATCGAGGGGCTTTTCGCATATTACGTGTTTGCCCGCCTCGGCTGCGGCAACGGTCGGCTCCTTATGGAATCCGCTCGGTGTGGCGATAGTAACAATATCTATCTGGTCGCTTTTAAGCATTTCCTCATAACCATCGAAGGTACGGACGTCGAATTTATCCGCAAGGTTTTTGGCTCTTTGGGGTATCTTATCGCAACAGCCGATTAGCTTTGCGTTGGGAATATCGCCTATGGCTCTTGCGTGAAAGTCAGCGATTAATCCGGCACCGATTATTCCAAAATTCCAGGTTTTCATCTGTGTTTTCCTTTCTCTATAAAATTAACAAGCTCTGTAAAATGGAGATTAGGCATATATTATTACAGGAAATCCGTTTTTTTGATTTCCTGTAGTAATCAACTTTGGCTCTTGCTTAATTATTAATTACTGTTTGAAAAGAAAAAATCAAACAACAGATTTTCCCTTTTCAAAGCATGCCTAATCTCCATTTTACACCAAGCCTTTACAGAGTTAATCACAAGCCAAACCGACTTCGGCTGCGAGCTCTCTGACCGCGGCAATGGCCTTTGAAAAAAGTTCAGGTCCTGTCGAGCCTCCGAACTGACCGCCGGTTTGCAGGTGCGGCTCCATCGTAAGACAGCCGTCATAGTGAATCGTCGCAAGCTCGGCAAGCAGCTCTTCGATTTGACCATCGCCTTCGCCCGGTATGCTGCCCACATCTTCTGCCCCGAGCTTCCAGTCTTTGATATGAACGTGTACTACATAAGGCTTCATAACGGGCCAACAGCTTTCGACATTATCCAGTATCTTTTCTCCCCAGACGAAATTAGCAGGGTCATAGACCAGCCGTAGTTTCGGCGAATCGATAGTCTTTACGATATCAACGCACTGCTCGGCGGTATGGCCGTAAATATTAGCTTCGTTTTCATGCACCATCGTAACGTTGACATCACTCAGTACCTCGACCTTGGCGGCCATCCGCTCCATAACCTGGTCGCGATAATCATCGATATTCTGACCTTCCGGAGCATAGTAACTGAACATTCGTATATACGGGGTTTCAAAGAACAAGGCCAGGTCAACTGCGTGCTTAAACTTGTCTAGATGCGGCTCGAAAGGCTCGTCAAGTTTTACCTTGCCTATGGGTGAGCCGATGGCGCTTACCTTCAGGCCGTGGTCTTGAATCATCTTCTTTGCTTCATTCAACTCGTCTTTTGTAAGGTCCATTATATTTTTCTTGTTGATAAAGCGAGGCTCGATATACCCGACGTGTTCGCCGGCAAGGTACTTAACCTGCTCTAAAAAGTTATCGGTTACTTCATCCGCGAATGCGCTTAATTTCGCCATTTTCAGTTACTCCCTAATTTAAGGATAAAAAACAGTTCAAACTTTACTTTTCAAAACTTGCTGCTAATTCGGGCAAATCCCTTTTAATTTCATCCAGTCTGTAACCAAAGCCCGGCCCGCTTAATGTTGATAAGTCAACCTGGCCGTTGCGTCGTTTATAAAGCCCCGGGTGCACCACTTCCTCCGGCGCCGAAGCTGCCGGATAAAACTGCATCGCATTGGTCTCGACGCCCATAATCGTTCCCGCGTACGCCGCTAAAAGAACATGAGGAATCTGTGCTAACATCGGATTAGTCAAGTCCTGCACCATCAAGGTCATTCCGTGTGCCTTGGCCCAGCACAGACTTAACAATGCACCGGTTTGGGTTTTGCAGGTTTTCAATGCAACTCCGGTCCAGCCCAAAGCCCGGCCGAGTTTGATTAGTTTCCAGTCGTGGGCGCTTTCGTCCATAAACAAAGGCTTGCGCGCTGATACACTGTGAACGTCAATCTGGTTTTCTTTTAGGTCGTATGGAAACGGCTGTTCCACGTAGAGAATTTGCTGGTAGATGCGAGGATGTTCTATTATCAATCTGTCGAGAATGTCGTTCACATAGGCGGGGTTGGTAACGGTGCAGTTAAAATCACTGGTCAGCCACAGAACGTTATTTTCGAGCGCGATTTCGCCGACCCTGGTCAAACGTTCGTAATCCCACGAAGAATCATTACCTCGCAGTTTCACCTTCAGGCAGGTCAAGCCATCGCGTTTTATCCAGTCCGGCAATAGAACCGGATAGCCATCGTCCGGTTCTTTTCCAGTCAGTTCAGAGGCATCGAGCAAATCCTTACCACCTACCAGATGCCAGGCGGGTATTGTCTTTGCCGGCGGAACAGCGAAAAAATCAGCAGGGTATTTGCCCTCAAACGAGAAATCGACTCCCTCAGCGGGCTTAAGGAAGCCGGACAAATCAGTATTCATAAATTCGGCGTTATACGTGGAATAAACCTCCCGCTTGTGAAGCTGACCATACGCATCGTGCAGGGCGACATCAAAAGCCGAGCAGCAGACCAAAGCCGCCAGATGGGGCATCGGCTCTGCCTGTCCGCCTCGTTGGTCGTTGAGCCGGTTTAGAAGGCCGGGCAATATTGATTCAATAAAATCATTTCCTAATTCAATCGGATGACCCTGCCGGTCGAACTGTGCCCAGGCCTCGGCAAGTCCGCCTGGGGCGGAGCAGAAAAGCTGCATCGCATCGCATCTTTCCTGATATCCCAAACTGCTGGGCCAGGCCCATTGGACGCTCAGCGGAGTTTCACCCCATCCTTGTGCCGTTTGCCCCCGGCTGTTTGCCACCGTTACGCAGGCACGCGCACATATAACAGAAGTTAATGTTTCAGGGCCAAACTTCAGTGGGACCCTTGTCTCTACCGGAATAAAGTACAAGTCAACAGATACCGGGCTAATATCGGTTTTCATATTTTTCCCCGTTGCAATATTCGGTTACAGTTGAAATTTACCAATGGTTCGTATTAGGAGATTTATAACTTACGTTCAATTATTGTCAACCCTAACTTTGCTATATTCTCGAACTGACCGATTTTCTCAGTAGGAGGCGCAGTTATTTTGTCTTGATTTCTTTTTGTACGAGGCCTTGCGGAATAGGGAGGTTTAAGTTATACTTGCTTCCCTTATTGGTCTAAATCTCTGTAACAAAAAGGATGTCTTTTCGGGTTGCTTTGTCGGCCCAAAGCTCTATAATCTTGAAAAGATGTTTTTGCAGGAGGCAATACTTTAAACAAAATGCTTTTGTGAGCAGTTAAAACAATATCAAAACACAGGATGTCATTTCACTGTTTTATTGAAAGGAGCGAATATGAAACTCGACCGAAAATTGAAGATGGGAATGGTTGGTGGCGGGCCTGGAGCGTTTATCGGTGAGGTGCACCGCAAAGCGTCTCGTTTGGACGGCGGCATCGAGCTGGTGGCCGGTGCGTTCGATATCAACCCGCGTAAGTCCAAGCAGATGGGACGCGAACTGTTGCTCGACCGCAAACGGGTATATGGCACTTATGAGCAAATGATCGAAGGTGAACTTAACTTGCCGGAAGGCGAAAGGATTGATTTTGTTTCGATTACCACGCCGAACAACTGGCATTTTCCTATCGCCAGAGATTTTCTCAATGCGGGTTTCCACGTGATGTGTGAAAAACCAATGACGCTCAACCCTAAAGAGGCAAAAACACTGCAAAAACTCGTTAAGAAATCCCGCAAGGTGTTCGGACTGATGCACAATTACACTGGTTACCCGATGGTCAAATTAGCCCGGGACATGGTGCGAAAAGGCGAGCTGGGTAAGATTCGCAAGATAGTAGTGCAGTATCCGCAGGGCTGGCTGTCCACAGCCCTTGAGAAGACAGGCCAGATGCAGGCCGCCTGGCGGACCGACCCGAAACAAAGCGGCGGCGCCGGCTGTATGGGTGACATCGGGACGCACGCAGAGAATCTCTCGGAATATATTACGGGCCTGAAAATTACACAGCTTTGTGCTGACCTGACGATTTTTGTCAAGGGTCGTCGGCTGGATGACGACGGCAACGTTCTGCTGCGTTTTAACAACGGCGCCAGGGGTGTCCTTCACGCCAGCCAGGTTTCCATCGGCGAAGAAAACAACCTGGCCATCTGGATTTATGGCGAAGAAAAAGGCCTGGAATGGCATCAGGAGCATCCCAACTACCTGTACGTAAGGGTGCCGAACGGGCCGGTACAGGTTTGGTGCCGCGGAAATGATTATGTTGCTGCGAAAAGCCCTGCAGCAGGACGAGCCACTCGACTGCCGTCCGGTCATCCCGAAGCTTTCTTTGAGGCCTTCGCCAACAATTACTACAACTTTGCCGAAACTGTGCGAGCAAGAATAACCAAGACAAAACCGGACCCGTTGGCACTGGACTTCCCGGACGTTGACGATGGTCTGCGGGGTATGCTGTTTATAGAGACCGTTTTGGCAAGCACCAAGAGCCGGCAGAAATGGACCGCATTCAAGAAGGCATAAAGAAAAAAATATATACAGAGTTGCTATGTTGAAAACTTTTGCGAAATGTCATTGCGAGGCCCGAAGGGCCGTGGCAATCTCTTGCGTGACGGCCAGAAAAACCCATCGTTGTCTTTGAGATTGCTTCGCTTCGCTCGCAATGACGTACTTCGTCCTGATGTTTTCAACAGAGCAATACAGAGTCTAAAAGGGTTTTGCATAAACCGAAGTCAGAAATCAGAAGTCAGAAGTCAGTTCTGTCCTCTGTTTTCTGTCCTCTGTGTTCGGTGCCTCTGAATCCATGTGGGTCTTTTGCTCACTCGGCCACAATGGTACTAATTTCGAGGAGACTTTAATGATGTCCGCACAAGAAAACTTTAATCGACGTCGGCTCCTTAAGAAGGCAACGGGAATCGCTGCCGGTGCGATAGCATTTCCTTATGTTGTGCCTTCCTTATCTTTAGGTAAAGCCGATAGTGCTGCTGCGAGCAATCGCATTGTAATGGGCTGTATCGGTATGGGTGGTCAGGGTAAATCGAATATGCGTGCATTTATGGGGCATGATGATGTGCGGGTCGTTGCAGTTTGCGATGTTCGCACCGAGCGCCGCCAAGAAGCCAAGGATATTGTTGACCGGCACTACGGTGACAAGGGATGCGCCGCCTATAACAACTTTCGTGACCTCCTCGCTCGCAAGGATATTGATGCCGTGATGATTGCTCCCCCGGACCATTGGCACGCTTTGATAGCCGTGGCGGCTGCACGAGCCGGCAAAGATATGTATTGTGAAAAACCATTAGGTGTGGCAGTTATCGAGAGCCAGGCAATACGTGATGCAGTGCGAAGGTATAGCAGGGTATTCCAGACCGGCACACAGCAGAGGTCAGACCGTAAGTTCCGGTTCGCCTGCGAGCTTGCACGAAACGGATACCTTGGCAAGCTCCACACAGTCAGGGTCGCTGCGCCTGGGCCCCAGTACAAGCGGACATATCTTAAACCTACCACGGCCGAACCGATTCCACTGGGGCTTGACTACGATATGTACGTTGGTCCGGCCCTTATGAAACCTTACAACGGAGGCAGACTGGCCTGGCCGGACTGGTATTTGATATGGGATTACTGCGCCGGCTTTATCGTCAACTGGGGCGTTCATCATCTGGACATTGCGAACTGGGGCTGTCCGAAACTGGCCAGCGAACCGTTTGAAGTCGTCTGCAAAGGCAACTATCGCAATGATGGTCTGACCGACAATATCAACGATTGGCAAGCTGAGTTCAACTATACCAGCGGTCTGCGAATGACTTATACAGACACCGGCAATCCGAATAAGCAAGGCTGTCAATTTGAGGGCGACAAGGGGTGGGTCCATGTCAACCGCGGAGGAATTTGGGCGGAGCCGGCATCGTTGTTGCAGGTGAAAATCAAGCCGAACGAAACCCACTTGGGTGAGTCCGGCAGCCACCACACTGATTTTCTCAATTGTGTACGAAACCGCCGCGACCCGATATCTCCGGTAGAGGCAGGCCACAAGGCTTCCTATCTCGGTTTGGTTCCGGAAATTGCAACTCAACTGAAGCGCAGGCTCAAGTGGGAACCGGCCACTGAACGGTTCATCGGTGATAATGAAGCCAGCCGCATGTTGGCCCGGCCGATGCGTAGTCCGTGGCGTTTGTAAGTAACTCAAACTGACCGATTTAGGGTTGAATATTAATTATAACTGTTCCTTCGCGTTGCTCAAGCATAGGTTTATTGACAATAATATAGGATGGTTTGTCATTCTGAACGAAGTGAAGAATCTCTTCCTACCCAGGTGTACATTATTCTCATTTGTAGGCCAGATGCTTCGCTTTGCTCAGCATGACAGTAAAAACCGGTCAGTTCGATTAAGTAAAAGAATCGCATTTTGCGTAAGATTTGATGATAGAACATTAAGGAGCTTTTGAAAATGGGTAATGTCTATATTGGCCTGAACACTGAGTTTTCTCGCAGCAGCGACAAACCTTTTGAATGGGCTGTTGAGGAAGCTGCTGAGATGGGCTACGAGTACATAGAGCCTATGGTTCACTTCGGTCGGGAGCTGATGAGCGAGGCTGGGTATTTTCACACCGTTTCGATGTTCGACGACCCGTACCGAATCAAGGAAGCCTGCGACAAAGCGGGATTGAAAATTTCAGCACTTCAGGCACACGGGCCTTTGGGCAGGCCGGAGGTCCACGGAGAGTACATCAAGATGGCGATTCGTGTTGCCGCCGAGATAGGAGTGCCGGTAGTCAATACTGACGAAGGCGTCAAGGCCAAGTGGACGACCGAAGAAGAGGACCACGTGTTGATTAAGTACACGCTTCAGGAAGCGGCCTTTATCGCCGAGCGTCGCGGCGTTGTCATCGGGCTGGAACCACACGCCCAATACTCCAAAACGCCCGATGGTTTGGACCGTATCTACAATCTGGTCAAATCGCCGGCCATCGGAATCAACCTGGATACCGGCAATGCCTATTTGGCCGGACAGGATGTGTACGAGTGGCTGGAACGGGTGGCTGAACGGCTGGTACATTTGCACGCAAAAGACATTTCCGTAGAGCACGCCGAAGCTGAGCGGGGCAAGGTAACCGGCACGCCGGTGGGTTGTGCCTGTGGCGATGGCGTCATCGACTGGGCCAGGGTCATCGAAATTGTCAGTAAGAAGACCCCTCGCGACATCGTATTTTCCATCGAGTGTGGTACGCCCGACCAGGCACAGCGCAGTCTCAAGCATCTCAAGGGATTATTATAAGGTTCGCCGGTATTGTTGATAAGGTTTAGCTTCTTGAAGAGCTAATGTTATTTTCGTTCAAGGTTTGGGTTGCATATTAGCTCTCACAAATTATAATAGAGCATTAGTGGAAAGTGCTGGTAAAGATTAGCTTCTTTGCCTTTGATTGTAAGTATTTGTAAAAGACAGTTGCATACCCGAGATGGAGGAGAATGCAGCAGAACAATGAACATCAGTTTTAGGAGTACCGAAATGAACAATCGCAAAAAGATTACTCGGCGTAATTTTATTGGGAGTGCCGCTGCAGCAGCAGCAATGGCGGTTTCCACTGCGAGCACCGCGGCACAGGACAAGCCAGCGAATAAGTCCAAGATAAAGTATAAACCAATACAAATAGGAAGTTTTCCGGTTGCCGTCAAGCCGGCGAAGAAGTTCAAGCTCAAATATGCACCACATTTCGGGATGTTTCGGCACAACGCCGGTAACGACCCGCTCGACCAGCTCCAGTTTATGTCCGATGAGGGTTTCACTGCGATGGAAGATAATGGGATGATGAGAAAGTCCACGGAACTGCAGGAGAAGATAGCCAAGAAGATGAGCCGATTGGATATGACTATGGGTGTTTTCGTCAGCTTTTCCGGGTTCGGCAACAGCGATATGATGACCCGGACGGATAGAGAATATCAGAATCATCTCAAAGACGAGATGAAAAAAGCCGTCGAAGTCGCCAAACGCCTCAACGCCAAGTGGAGCACAGTGGTACCGGGCAATGTAACACAAAAACTGGAATTCGATTACCAGACGGCCAATTGTATTGAAAACCTTAAAGTGATGGCTGGTGTATGTGAGCCAGCCGGGCTGGTTATGGTGCTTGAGTCGCTCAACTGGTGGGCAAATCATCCAGGCCTGTTCCTGACAAAGATTCCACAGGCGTATCAGATTTGCCGGGCCGTGGGCAGTCCTTCCTGCAAAATCCTTGACGACCTGTATCACCAGCAGATAAGCGAAGGTAACCTCATACCCAATATGGACAAAGCCTGGGAAGAAATCGCCTACTTCCAGATGGGTGACAACCCCGGCCGTAAAGAACCGACAACGGGAGAAATCAACTACAAGAACATCTTCAAACATATTTACGAAAAGGGTTTCAAAGGCGTTCTTGGCATGGAGCATGGAAACAGCAAGCCGGGTAAAGAAGGCGAGATGGCGGTCATTGAAGCCTATCGAGCCTGTGACGATTTTGAGGTTTAGTGGCTTTGGTTATCAGGAAAGTGCCTAAAGTGACAGCTTGTCCCTTAGGAACGAACTGTCATTCTGAACGCAGCGCAGCGAAGTGAAGAATCTCTTTTTCGTTGACCATATCCCTTCGGCAAGCTCAAGGCAGGCTCTTCGGCTTCGCCTCAGGATGACACTTACGTGTCACTTTAGGCACTTCAAACTTTAGTTCACTTATTCCTTAGTCTAATTCAACTATTTCTGTAAATCGTACCAGAGCACCCGCCGTTTGCCGATGCGGTTCTACTGTTCCGAGAAGCCCGACTTTCCGGCCTATAAGCTTGCTCAGTTGTATCTGCGAGACCCGGCCACCCGGTAAAGCGTAACAAATGTTTTTGCCCGATTTGTCAACTATACGGTAGTGTCCGGGACCGTAGGTCGTGAAAGTTTGAAGCTGTCCTACAACCGCAAATCTGCCCAGGTCTTCAAATTCCGCCAGCCTTGTGGCACGGGCCTTATCAATCCGCTCCCTAATCTTCTGCAGTTGCTCGTTCTGGAGCCGAACTGCTTTGGACACTTCCAAAACTAATTCAAAGTCCTTTATCTGCTTAAGCACAAACTCCGCGTAGCGTGCAGCCTTGCCGGCCGATTTATTCTCGGCAATCTTAATAAGCGCCTCTTTTATATCTGCGTAGTTTTGTTGGTCTATTGGTTTGGCTCGCTCGGCCTCGAACTGCTCTTTCAGAGCGAGATATTTTTCAAGCATTGTCTCAGGCGAGACCGGCTCGGGAACAACCTCCTCGGGAGTCTCGTTGGGTTCAGTCGCCGGTTCAACAACCAGCGGCTCATCAGCCAATGGCTCGACAGTTGGGGCAACCTCTTTAACCGGCTCGAGCGGCTTTGTAAAATTGATGCTTACCCAAAGATAGGCAAAAGACGGAGGGGCTATTTTATAATAATCGTCCAACTGCTCGCCTAACAACTTGACTTTATCGCCCTTATCGAGTCTACCTTGTAGTTTCGTGGAATATAACGGCCTTTGGGTATCGGACCCGGCATAGACACGAACCCTGTCACCGGTAACAGTGCCGACTTTAGGATTGCCAGAGTCAATGCTGACATACTGCATTGAAATCCAGGAAAAACTCCCCGCCAGCGGAACAATGCAAGCCCAGCTAAACTGTCTGCTCATCACTTTTACCTTGTCGCCTTTGTTGAGCTTGCCGCAGTCGTAAAAGTTCGTACCGGGACCGGAGCGGACATAGACGTTGTCGCCGGTTATCTCGGCCATATAGGGAAAAGCTGGGGTATCGGCTTCATCGGGGCCGCTGGGCGTAGTGGCAGCTTCCTGGGCAAAGCCGACGGAGACTAAACATATTAGAATAACGATAGCGAACAATTTGATGTAGGATTGCATTTTTCTATCTCCCTAAAAAATAAGTTCCTATTCCCCAAATCAACAAACTTTCAAACCGCCAAATAATTCTTCGGCCTTTCAAATTAGCACCCGTCTGCGTAGTTGTCAACTTTTTTATTGGATTAAATATAGCCGCTGCCGGCGTTATTTTCCAACGATACTTCGTCAATTTTGCCTGTCTAAGTATGCTTATTAATGAAATTTTCGGGAATTTCACCTTAAAATTATGTCGGCTATAATATTGAACATTGCTTAGTTTGTAAAGAGGCAACATCGGATCAATTAGCAGACGCCCCCGTTTGAAATTGGCCCATTCGACCCATTCGACTACGCTCAGGGCAGGCTGCGCTCCCCACACCAAATGACGGCAGGAGCCTATTTGGTAAGGGACAGGCAGGACGGGCTTTGATTGGGTTTGAATTGGGTTTGTTTTGGGTTTGTTTTTTTGGGGCCTGAAGGTGGTTTCATTTTCATAATCCTTTTGTAAAAAAGCGTTTGCGTTGATTTTTTGGCGTTGCGGCAATTGGCCCATTCGACTGCGCTCAGGACAAGGTTTGAATTGGGTTTGTTTTCACCAAGTGTCCAATTGGATTTATTTTCATAATC
>CAYQKF010000115.1:16011-16195 GCA_964417935.1 uncultured Pirellulales bacterium | reverse complement strand
TAATATCCGGAACTTTTAACTGTCACCGGACGGTAAGAATGATTGTCGCTGTTCACATTTTGTCTCAAAAACAGTATGGGACTAATTTAGTCCTATATAAGAGGTGATAAACAATTCCAAAAATTAAGCACAATAGCTAAGACTTAATCCTATGAACCGGAGCCGAAGTCTGCAAATCAGCTGT
>CAYQKF010000115.1:0-15911 GCA_964417935.1 uncultured Pirellulales bacterium | reverse complement strand
AGATCGCTATATGGCATTAACAGGTACCTTGCATTGCTATGTAGTTAATATTATGAATGCTTTGCTGATTTTAAACTCTGTTCCGGCACACAATAGAAAGAAATTATCATTTAGTCTCACAAAAATTATAGGACTAATTTAGTCCTATACAATGGGTAATGAATGGTTTCAAAAATTAAGTACAATAGCTAAGACTTAATCCTATGAACCGGAGCCGAAGTCTGCAAATCAGCTGTTACAGATACAGAACAGTAGATAAGATCGCTATATGGCATTAACAGGTACCTTGCATTGCTATGTAGTTAATATTATGGATGCTTTGCTGATTTTAAACTCTGTTTCGGCCCACAATACAAAGAAATTGTCATTTTGTCTCACAAACAGTATGGGACTAATTTAGTCCTATACAATGGGCAATGAATGGTTTCAAAAATTAAGGCATAGAGAAACTTGAGCTCCTGCTCCTGGCTTAGTGTGGTCTTGGCAGCGTGGTGGCTTTAAGTGATTCCGCCGACACGCAAGAACCCACACGGCGCTAATTGCAGTTCTGCTCTTATTCGGTTTCTCGATCGCTACCGAAAGACGACAGACTCCCATCTTCCATTGAAATGTATAGTTTCCCGTTCGCAGCAGCCGCTCCGTTGAAAACGGGAGGTGAATCGAGCTTGTATTCGGCAAGCTTCTTACCGGAGAGAGCATCGAAAACATTTAGCACCGCCCCTTTTCTTCCTTCAAATGACCCGAGTGGGTCTTTGGGGTCAACGGCGTCCGGCGGCCCTGCAGTGAACAGACGCTCGCCTGTTGAGACCATTGTCCTTACCCGCACTGGGATACGCCCTGCCCATGTTTGCTTACCGCTTTTCTTGTCCATTGCAAAGAGGAGGTATCCTTTTTTGCCGGGAGTGAAATAGACCTTCGGGTCGAGGCCGCGCAGCGTGTCGAACATCCTGACGAAGTAAACGGTATGTTCATCGTGTATGATTAGCCGTGCATAGGCGCTCTGGGGGCCGAATGTCCAGGGGGTGCGTTTGAAGTACGAGTCGTCGAGCAAGCCGGCCTTGGAGTACACCCGGCTGCTTGCCTTTCGAGCAGGTTTTTTCTGCTCTTCGAGCTTCCGATTGAACGTCAATTCGCGCATGTAGAGGAACGCATCATCACTCTGAAGTATATCCGGCAGCGTACCCATTGGGAGCTGGTAATTCTGGGAGATGTTATCGACGTCGTAGTATGGTCCCTGCAGTTTGGTCTGGCAGCGGAGTTGGCCGCTATGGGCATCGACGCCATAGAGCCGGATGCCGCTGTCCAGATGCGAGGATCTTCCCGCTGCAAAGTAGGCGGTGCCGTTCAGAACGATGACGCTGCCGTGTACAGGCCAGGCCGATTCGAGCTGGCCAAAGGCGCCGATGCGCCTATCTTCGGGCGCAGCGCGGAAACGCCATTTAAGTTTTCCATTGGAAGCAAGAATACAGTACACGCAGCCATCCGCAGAACCAAACAGCACCATCCCCTTGTAATAGGTTGGCGGCGAATCTATCCTTGCGCCGGCGAAGAATTTCCACAGCGTTTGTCCGTCCTTCGAATTCAGTGCTACTATTTGATGTTCGTCAGTGAGCGCTAAGAATACACGCTCACCAATAATGATGGGCGGGGAGACTTTTGAAGCTAGCTTGACGTTCCAGAGCAATTCAAGTCTTTCCGATACCTTCACTTGAGTAGTTCCTGAACGCATATTGTCATGTCGAAAGGTGGGCCAGTCATTCGGATTTTCGATTTTCGATTTCTGATTGTCAATTTTGCTATATGCCGGGCCTCGCTCAAGTCTGTCGGCGTCCGAGACTTTCACCGGGACCTTCCGGGTGGTGGACGCTGGAGCCAGAGCGTTAAAGCCGTTGATCTTCTCGTCAATGTAGCAGACGCAGGGGTGTGGCGGAGCATATTGGAGGCCGTTTGCAGGCATCATCCCCATGTGGCAGGTCCCGCGCACCCAGTTGTGGATGGTGTGCTTGCCTTGTTCGAGATCGACGTATTCGGTGCCGCGCCTGCTGGCCAGAATGTAGCGAGACGTGGCCTTGTTACGATAGCAGCGATGATGGTGATAGGTCTTAAAGATATTGCCGAGGGGTACACTTTTTCTAAGTTGGCCGGTATGAAGGTCGTAGCCATTGACCTTGGTGGGCCAGGTGTTGCGCTGATTGCTTCCTTCGAGTTTCCCTTTTTCAAGCTCCGCGTTCCAAGTCCAAACAAGACCGTCGATGATGAAAACATCTTTCCATTCATACCACAGGTGCCCTATATATTTCTTGGCCTGTGTCCAGAGGATTTCTCCCGACTGGACCGAGAATCCCGCGAGCTGGTTCGGGCTGGCATGTACGAGCACGCCGTCCTGAATGATTAACGTGCCGGTCCACACGTTTCGCTGTGCGTTGATGTTGCCTGCCTTGTAGTCCGCTTCCACCGAGGGAAATGTTGTTCGCCACTTCTCATTCCCAGTATCGAAATCCAGACATACCACATCCTGGCCGTCAAGAAGGCCGAGCGCTGTACCATCCGTTGCAATATTCAGGGTAGGGTCCACTTTCGCTGGTTGTACGCTGCCATGCATTGCCCTAAATCGGTAGTAATCGGTAGTTGTACCGCCGTATGCGTTTTGAGAGGTCCACAATCGCTTGCCGCTGTCCGCATCGACCGCCGCTACCTTGGCGCGGTCTTTCCGCAATACAGTCAAAATCAAGGAACCATCGTGATACAATATCTCCGCGGTCTGGGCCGTCCCGTCGTATGTCTTGAGTACCTTACCCGTTTTTGCGTCAAGTTCGCTTACCGGAGCATGGTACCCGAGCGTAACATACAGCTTATCTCCGACCGCAACAAGCCGTTTTTGGATATTGAGCGGTATATCGCCGGGTCTTGGAGTGAACCAGGAAGGCTTCCACACACGCCAGCCCCAATCTTCGATAGGGACTTTCCAAAGCAGCACGCCGTTGAAGCCGTCCTGTGCGATGAGGAACCACTTGTCCGGCAACGAATGGTCACCGAGAAGGCTGATAGGCGCCTCATCCGCAATGTAGAATAACCTGCCGCTCGCTGTCACCAGGGTCTTGACGCTCGAGTCGCTTTCGTGCGAGCGCATCCATAACGGCTCGGATATCCACTGGTAGTGCTTGGGTGGGGCCACGACCCTGTCATTTGCAACCGGGTTGCCGTCGGGCCCGTGCAGGAAGTGCGTCCATTCATCTATGTCCGGGGGCCAGGGCTTCGCTGCCTTAATCCAGGTCCCGTTATCTTTAATAATCTGTATATCTTGCATACCTGCCGCGGCCAGTTCTGATTTGAGTCTGTCCACCGACATGGGTGTTGACCACGACGAAGTGGAAGAGTCGCCAAGAAACACCACTCCTCGTGGTGTAAGCACTCGGAACAGTTCGTCAGCCGAAAGGCCTCTCGATTCGAGCATCTGGTAATCGTCGGCAACTATGATATTGACCAGGTTTTCGGCATACGGCAGCGGACTATACTGCGCTAAATCAACCGACACCCGTCCATATACACCATGGCGGTCAATCTTTCCCCTTGCTTTGTCCAGAGATGTTCTATCGTTATAAAGGGAATGTACTGTAAAACGATTATGCCTGGAAATGGATAGTGCCAATTCGCCGTCCCTATCCCCGAGAACGACGCAAACGCCTCCCGGCAAATCACTCAGGCGCACGAAAACGTCCGCTGTCCTAGCAGCAGCTGCTTCTGTTGTGCTTTTCGCCCCTGCGTTAAGATTGTGCACCAGGACGGTGCAAAAAACGAATGTAATCAAACCTGCACGTAAAGACCTCATCTTTTTCTCCTGTGTGTTTTTTAAGAACATAATTGTTTCTACGGCCTTACTGCTGTGCCGTCACTTCTGCGCACGGGGCTCCAATAGCCCGGATGGTCAGGCAGTGGAAATCTCGCGGCGAGCTTCTCGTCGATGTCAACACCAAGACCAGGGGCCTCGTTTACGTACATATAGCCGTTCTTGACAGTGGGACATCCGGGAAAAACATCCCTTGTCTTCTGGCTGAAGCGGGAACTTTCCTGAATCCCAAAGTTTGAAATTGCCAGGTCGAGGTGTGCATTGGCGGCGTGACCTACCGGAGAAACGTCACCGGGACCATGCCATGCTGAGCGCACATTGAACCATTCACATAGGGTGGCGATTTTTCTGGCGACGCTAAGGCCGCCGATTTGCGAAATATGCACGCGTATAAAATCGATAAGTCTCTCGGTTACGAGTCCCGTCCACTCATGGGGATTATTGAACAGCTCGCCCATAGCGATTGGCGTGCTGGTCTGCTGCCTGAGCAGTCTGAAATATCCATTGTCTTCAGGAGCGAACGGGTCCTCGATAAAGAATGGGTGATATTGTTCAAGCTCCTTTACCAGGTTGATAGCCTGTATCGGCGGTATTCGTTCGTGGATGTCATGCAGCAATTCAACTTCATCACCAAAGGTCTTCCTGATATGCTCGAACATCTTGACTGTGGCACGTATGTATGGTCCCGGATTCATACATGAGTCTGAGGCCAAGCCAAATCCCGCGTCCTTGAAATGTGGCTTATCTGAGAGGTGCGGCGAGCCATACCCGCCGAGCTGTATCCGTATATGTCTGAAGCCTGCTTCCATACCCCTGCGAACACTGTTTTCGAGTTGTCTAAGGTCCCTGCCACTACAATGGGTATAACAATCAGTCGCAAACCGGCATTTGCCTCCGAGCAGTTGATAGACGGGCATATTCGCCCGTTTTCCCTTTATGTCCCACAGGGCCTGATCCAGGCCGCTCAGAGCGTTATTCAGAACAGGGCCGTTGCGCCAATAGGAGCTCGTATAGGCGTTCTGCCACATATCCTCTATGTTGTCGGCGTCCCTGCCTTTTGCAAACGGGCGGAGATATTCGTCCACGGCTGTTGCCACCGGCAAAGGCCGCTGATTGAAAGTGGCGCATCCCAAACCGTACAAACCCGGCTCACTCGTTTCGACCTTGACCACGCAAAGGCGTATCCCTTGTGGGGCGGTGAGAATGGACTTGACGTTGGTGATTTTCAAACGAGGTAGTCCTTTGGTTGCCTTTGCATACGTATTTGCAATCGTCTCATCGGCTTTTATGGCAGTTCCAAAGATGCCCGTAGCCACTCCCAGCCCCACCCCCTTGATTAGATTACGTCGATTCATTTTTACCTCCTTTTTCAGTTATCTCAAGCCTTCTGCAAAATCGAGGTTTTGCATAACTCTAAACTATTTCCTCACGGTTCTGCACGTCAATGCTCTTGCTCACGGGTTTGCGATGCCACCAGGTGGCCAGTACCGAGCCGGAAACATTCATCCAGGGGCCGAAAATCGCCGGCGCAAGAGCTGCATTAGCACTATTGAGCACAGTCATTGCCAAACCCGAAGCCATACCGCCATTCTGCATGCCTACCTCGAAGGCGACCGTGCGACACGTGCTTTCATCAAGCTTCACCAATTTGGCGCCCCAATAGCCTAATATGTAACCGATGAAATTGTGGATGATGGACGCCGTGATCAATGCAATGCCAACCGTCAGGAGCTTCTCGCTCGACCGCGCAGTGATGATGCCAATGATAAAACATATGCCGGACATAGAAACAATAGGTAATGTTCTGTCCATCCAGTTATCCGGCCTTCTGAACAGCACTGTTACGATAAGCTTGGCTAAGGCAACTACGCCGATGAGCGCAAAGCCGATGATAGCTCCGCCCTTAGTCGCCGCGAACGGGCCCAATATACTACCGGGCAATAGAGCCGCTAAGACTGCAAGGAATATGCCCATAAGCGAGACTAATGCCAGCGGTTTTGTTTCATTGGCCCACCGGCTGCGACCATAGAGTATCCTGTTCGCAACCAAGCCTGCCATAATGGGCACAATAATCATGTTCAGAATCGAGAACATCATAGCCAGGAAATCGATCGGCACTAATCTGCCCGCGAGAGTTTTCATCAGGAAAGGCGTCATCAAAGGTGACATCAGTGTCGAACAGGAGGTCATCGTTACAGAAAGCGCAACATTGCCTTTGGCAAGATATGTCATTAGATTGGACGCAACCCCGCCGGGGCATGAACCTATAAGGATGACCCCGGCGGCCACCTCCGGACCGAATCCAAAGGATGTGGCGATTATGTACCCGGCAATAGGCATAACGCTGAATTGCAAAATGATTCCGATGAAAACAGGCCACGGCATAGTAAAGACACGTCCGAAGTCCCTTACGTTCAGAGTTGTGCCCATCCCGAACATGATGATTTGAATCAGCGGCACTATCAGATACTTCAAATCGAAGCCAAACCATGTCCCAAATGCCACAGGATAGAAAAGGGAAGCGGCCACAAATACAAAAACCCATACGGTGAACGCAAAGCTTTTCAGAAACGTGTGCCCCATAAAAAAGACAGCCAGAGACCCAAGCAGGACAATGACAAAAGGCCCGGTTTCAGTTCGATAGCCCAGGGCCAACAGAGCAACAGTAGTCAGGAGGCATATCGGGAAAATAAAGACAGCAATCTTATGAACAATCCTTGCGACTTTTCTCATTTTTCGCTCGCTCCTTACTGCAACAAAGACAAGCATATCTGGCCGACGTTCACATTATATAAACGATAAGCGGCTCTTTTGCAATATTAAACTATCCGATAATGGGCGACCATGCAAAATCACAAGTGTTTACTACAATGCAGAAAATCCTCAAAAAAAGAAAGAAAAGTTGCTTTTTCCGTAATGTCCGATATAATAAATATAAGATTAAGTATATATCCACAAACACAAGCCAAGAAGACACAGTCCGTAAATATTGTGCGTAAGGAGTCAAGCAGAATGAAGATGAAAAAAGTGTCTTATCGTTTTTCAATAATTGTTATATTGGGTCAATTATTCTACAACGACAACAAAAAGCCTGTTGATGTAAAGATAAAAGGCGATGAGCTAATTAAACCGGCTGCAAAATAAGGAACAAGAAAAAACTTTTTTGGCTTTGTGGTAGGGCACTATTATGAAGAGATACTGTAAAACTTTTAGTTATGCTCGGATTATTCTTGTTGTTTTGTGCATGGTCGCAAGCTCAGAAGCTTTGGCAGCGACGATATATGTTGACTCAAATGCCACCGGGACAAATGATGGCTCCTCTTGGGCGGATGCTTACAACTATCTGCAGGATGCCATCGCTGCTGCCTCGAGCGGCGATGAGATCCGGGTGGCGCAGGGCATATATAAGCCGGACAGGGGGGTCGGCATAACATTGGGTGACCGCGATGCTTCTTTTCAGCTTATCAATGGTGTAGCTGTTAAAGGCGGCTACGCAGGTTTCGGTGAGCCAAATCCAAATGCACGGGATATCAAGCTTTATGAAACCATCCTAAGCGGAGATCTTAATGGAAATGATGTGCAGGTTTCTGATCCACGTGATTTATTGGATGAACCAACCCGAGTTGAAAACAGCTACCATGTGGTCTCCTCTCGAAATACAGACGCAAGCGCAGTTCTGGATGGTGTTACCATTATAGGTGGAAATGCAAATGGCAATTTGTACTTCGGAGGTGGCATCTATAATGGAAATCCAGCAACACAAAATTGGGAATGTACTACAGACGGACCAACGATTAGCAATTGTAGAATCATTAAAAATTCTGCAGCAGGTGAAGGTGGTGGTATGTGCAACCGCTATAGCTGTCAGCCACAAATTATTAATTGCGATTTTATTGAGAACATGGCATTGTGGGGTGGTGGTGGCATCAAAAATGATACGAGCGATCCAACGATTATCAATTGTTCTTTCGAAAAGAATTATGCTGTGAATTCGGATTCTAGCGGTGGAGGCATAGATAACGAGGAGAGCAGTCCCGCACTCACTAATTGTATTTTTATTACAAATTATGCTTATTATGGTGGTGCCATCGGTAACTGGATGGGTAACTGTAGTCCAAAACTCGTTAATTGTATTTTCAGTAAGAATTCTGCTGAATATGGTGGAGTAATGTGGACATCCAACAACTGGGAAATTGGGAGCGGAACTCATCCAGAACTTATCAATTGTTCGCTCGTGGGAAATTCAGCAGTTTACGGAAATGCTTTGGCTTGTACAGAGGGATATTTTGAAGTGATACCGAGTGACTTTCATCTGACCAACTGTATCCTTTGGAACGGAGGTAATGAAATCTGGAACAGTGATGGCTCAACAATTACAATCAGTTACAGTGATATTCAGGGTGGGTGGAGTGGTCCAGGAGCGGATAATATCAATGTTGACCCGAACTTAGCAGACGCCGATAATGGCGACTTCCACCTGCTGGCTGGATCTCAATGTATCGATGCTGGCGATAATAGTGCTGTACCGATAGGTATCACCACCGACCTTGATGGTAAACCGCGCTTCAGTGATGATCCGGACACCACCGATACCGGCAACGGCACGCCGCCCATTGTGGATATGGGTGCGTATGAATTTGCAGGAGGCATCGCTAAGTATCATCCGGCAGACACAAATAGTGATTATGTGATATCTATGCTTGAAATCCTCGGCTATATTGACCAGTGGGCTGTCGGCAACGTTAGCATGCTTGAAGTGCTTGAAGCAATAGATTTGTGGGCCGCCGGCAGTTATTATTGGGATCCGGCTGATGGAAAATTTAAGCCTGGAGAAGAACCGTAAATAAGCTATTTTGGCACTATGCCATTATTCTGAAAAACCTTTTGAATCGGCTGAAAAGCCAGTATGAAGGCGTGAAACCGTCGGAAAATAGGGACAGTTACGAATGGCGGTTCCTTAAGCAGCATAACCCTTTCTCTACAACTCTCGGGTGGTTTTCAATTTTGGGTAATGTTTGCGCTCTCGCGTTATAGCTCGTGGCTCATTTCTGCCCGGCCTTTCGGGAACATGATGTAAGGCAATCTTGGCAAACGAATGCTTCGCTGCGCCTCTGCAAATCACCTATTACAGAGCAGTAGTTACGAGCACTATGTGTCATTGATAGGTACCTTGCATTGCCACATAGCGCATTCCTTTATTTTTTTGTTCCAGTTCTATCATTGAGAAGTCTTACGGATACTTAAAACCCTCCCTAAAATCACTATGTGTCATTGAGAGGTAGCGCGGTACTAAGGCCAGCTTGTCGGAAATGAATCCGAGACCCCACAGATCCAACTATAGTCCTTACAATAAATAACCAGCCATTCCAGGCATAGTGCTCTGTTAAGGTTCAAATGATTGTTTGTCATTCCCGCGAAAGCGGGAATCCATACTTATTGATGGTACTGGATTCCACAAAAAAGCCTGCCCTGAGCAAAGCCGAATGGGTGCGGAATGACATCCCTCAAAGCACGCCCGACAAAGAGATAGCCTTGTTCGAGGTGACTGATAGTAATGCGGTTAGTTCAATTCGGGTAAGACACGCCGTGTTAGATTGAGGATGTTACCGAGCGTTGGGGCGTAGGGCATAAGGCGTAAGCGATAGTGGTATGGTTTAGCCGGCAAGGTATATTCAGGGTGCGTTCGCGCACCCCAACTGTTATCGCCACCGACGCCCATCTGCTTATAGTCAAGATTGACGGTTATAGTGTCGCGCTGGGGCAGTTCGTGAATGTGTGTGGCTTTTTCAAGGTCTTGCATCGTGAAGGGCCAGGCACTGATATCGATTGTGGGCATGCCGACGGCGACGAGGCCTACACCCTCGCTGTCGGTCAGAGCCATCCACCGGACATCTGATTTGTTACCGTTTTCCTGAGGCCGGACATAATTATGGATGAACCTATTGACGTTGCCGGTATAAAGGCCAATGGCGGCACCGGTTTTTCGGTCCCAATATGTTTCATGTGGTCCGCGACCGAGCAAGGTGAGCCTGTTGAACTGGTCGGGCACAGCCATCTGCATGCCAAACCGCGGAAGGTCGGGTAGGTTGTTACCGACCGGGGTGAGGGTAGAATCGACGATGATGTCACCACTACCATAAACGGTATAAACAGTCTTGTAGGTGGTGTTTGTTCCGACGGGGATAGCTGCTTCGGCCGTAATGCGAACAATCTGGGGGTTGAGCTGCTCGGCTTCGACAGTATTAATGGTTCGATTGGGTCCGGCATTACGCCAGACACCGAGGCGTTTGGGCATGCGGTTTCCTTCGTCATTGTCGATGGGCACTCGCCAGAAGTTGGGGACCAGAGCCGAGGCGACGAGCTGTTTTTCATTGTAGATGAAAGATTCAAGTGCGCCGGTTTCTTTACCAAACATCAGTTCGAAGTCATCGCCCGTTACGGTGATATTTTGCTCGGTTTGTTCAAGCGCAAGCGATGGCATTGTATTCGGGTCAACAACCAGCGCCGGCGGGACGTCAAAGGGAGTCTTAAACTGATCCCAGGCAAGGATGTGTCCTTGCTTGGCCCAGGGCGTATCGGCAGCGAGGGCAAAGACTATCTTCATCCAGTATTCAGCACCAGGTCGGAGGTTTGGAATGTTTTTAAATTGGATGTGCAGGTCTCGTTGAGCGCCCGGGGCGAGGGATAGTTTCGGCAAAGTACCCTTTTTGATCACGCGGCCGTCGGCAGAGAGTTCGCATATGATATCAGTAAAATTAAGGTTGAGAAAATCATATTCGTTGTAGATGCGAAACTTCCCGGCCAATATATCAACCGGCAGGACGTGTATGCGCTGATAAACTTTCTTGACCTCGTAGAGAGAGGGATTGGGTTTTCGGTCGGGCTGGACCAGGCCGTTGCAGCAGAAGTTTCCATCGTTGGGTTTGTCACCGAAGTCACCACCGTAGGCCCAGAATTCCTTTCCGTCGGGGCTCTTTTTACGGAGGCCCTGGTCTGCCCAGTCCCAGATAAACCCGCCGATAAGGCGTTTGTGGGAGCGAATGGCGTCCCAGTATTCCTTAAGGTTACCGACGGAATTGCCCATCGCGTGTGCGTACTCGCAGAGTACCATGGGTCTGTCGTCAATCGGGTCGGTGGCCAGCCGAATGATTTCCGGAATTCTCGCATACATTCGGCTAATCATATCAACGTAAGGGTAGTCAACAGGTTTTCCCGCTGCCCCTTCGTAGTGAATCGGGCGAGTCGGGTCGTATTCTTTTATCCACGCCGACATAGCAGCGTGATTCGGTCCGCAGCCGGTTTCATTGCCGAGCGACCAAAAAATGACAGATGGATGATTCTTATCACGCTCAACCATACGGATTGCCCGCTCCACAAAGGCACTGTGCCAGCCGGCGACGTTTGAAAGGTAGCCCTTCAGGCCGTGCGATTCAAGGTTGGCCTCGTCGATAAGATAAATCCCATACTCATCGCACAGGTCGTACCAGGTGGGGTCGTCAGGATAATGGGAGGTGCGGACGGCGTTGATGTTATGCTGTTTAAGGAGTTTGATGTCCTGGATCATCCGGCTGATTGGGATAGCGCGGCCGTGGTCAGGGTCGTGCTCATGCCGGTTGACGCCGAAGAGCTTGATGGATTTGCCGTTGATAAAAAGCTGACCATCTTTTATCTCGACCTCGCGAAAGCCCACCCGGCAGCTTTCGGCTTCGATGGTCTTGCCTTCCGAATTCTTGAGAGTAAGGACTAATGTGTACAGGTTCGGTAGCTCGGCGGACCACTTCTTTGGGTTGCTGACCTTGGTTTCGAGCAGAGCAAACTTCACATTGTCTCGTTGCGGATATTTCTCGTTGATGATGGACGGGACAGTTCGGGTCAGGGGTTTGGGCAGCACAGGTTCTGTTTCGGGGTCATAGAGTTGAGCCTCAACGGTCCATCCCTTGAGGTTCTGGTCGGTATAATTGGCGATCCTGGGACGAATCATTAAAGTGGCATCGGTGTAGTTGTCGTCGAGGTCGGTTCGGACGAAGAAGTCTTGGATGTGCACTTGCGGGGTAGTAAATAGATAGACATTTCGATAGATGCCGCTGAGCCGCCACATGTCCTGGTCTTCGAGGTAGCTGCCGTCGGACCAGCGATAGACTTCGACGGCAAGGGTGTTTTCGCCAGACTTTAGGTATTGGGTGATGTTGAATTCGGCAGGCGTCATACTATCCTGGCTGTATCCGACTTTCCTGCCGTTGACCCACAGATATAAGGCGCTTTTGACACCGTCGAAGTGGAGGAAAATCTGGCGGTTTCTCCACTCGTCACGGATAGTGAACTGTCTTCGGTAGGAACCGACGGGATTGTAGTCGTGAGGGATGTAGGGCGGATTCGGCGGGAAGGGGTACGGGGAATTGAGGTAAATAGGAATTCCATAACCGTGCATTTGCCAGTTGGAAGGCACGGGGATTAAGTCCCAGGTGCTAACGTCATAATCTGGCTTGTAAAAATCATGCGGCCTGTCGGCGGGCTTGCTGACCCAGTGGAACTTCCAATTTCCGTTGAGCGATTTGTAGAGCTGCGAAGCCTTGCGGTCGGCCTCAAGGGCCGTTTCGATATCGAGGTATGGGACGAGAGTACAGTGGCTAGGCTCTTTGTTGATGCCGATGACCTCGGGATTTTCCCAGTCCAGCACCAATTTTGTTGAAGAAATTTGTGCTGGATTGCATCCGACAAAGCTCAGTAAGGCTACAAGAATGAGCAGAGGTAACGCTACGTGCAAAAGACATGTTCGGTTCAACATCGATATACTCCCTTCATTATCGAAACAGGTCATTCAGTTCAAATGGAGAGTTTATCTTAAGGTGAACGTCTTAGCAAGAGTTTTTGGGGATATTCGGAGTCTTGCTCAGTAACGTTTCTTCAATCTTCTTTTAGGTCGATTCCGCTTCAACGGAAAGCGAACGCTTCCTTTTCTGATTTCTTCCTCGAAAGCCGCCAGGGCATGACGAGGCTGCCGATGTCATTAATCTTCGATGGTGTCTTAGTCCGCCAAGCGTTTCGCCCGGAGACTGACCTTATCGGCGGTGGGGAAGTCCGCGGGGACTTCCACCGAAGGTTCATGACTATGAAGTTGATTCTTAGTTAATTTACCTCGATCAATCACGGAGCTATCGCGGAAAAAACGGAATTCCCGCGCTATCCAGCAACTCGTCCGGAATTTCTTTAACACGGATGTCCATTTTTGAATTGGAGAAAAAAACGAGATGCCTTCCTCCCCAATGTAAGAGTTGTGGATACGCGGCTGTGCGTAAAGGAAACTGTCTGGAAATATTGTGATGCGTGGACTCTTTTTCCGAAACGCCCGAGAGGAGTATACGGGGTTTATCAAAATAGATGCCGGCGTTATCCTCTTCAACAGGAACGCCTTTTGTCAAGAGTGGCATTTCCCTGCCGACAACAACATTTACCGGATCACGGTTAGACCACCTTATTGCCCAGTGCCCTGGAATTCTGCCGTAATCATTTCGATTTGAAAAGAGAAAATAAATGCGTCCGTCTGCTGTGGAACTAATCTGACAGGGCCCGCAAACATTTCTGACCAGATCGCCGCCTGGACGATTGCGAAAAGGTCGCGGCCGGGTCCACGTGATGCCATAATCCTCGCTGATCGAATAGACCGGATAGCCGTTCATTACACGCATGGTGCAGATAACGCGTCCGCTCGGGAGCAGCGCCATAAAAGGTTCCTGACAGAAACGTAACTCCGGATCCTCTTCGTCAGGCACCCAAAGGCCGTCAGGACCTTCGGGCGTAACGGTAAATCTGAGTTTATTCGGGTCATTTTGGGACAGGATATTTTCAGCGCGAAGAAAAAACACCTCGCATCGCCAGAATTGAGCTCCTGCTTTGCCCCCCACCCTCTTCGCGGCCACAGTTCCCAAATCGGGAGCCATTTTTGAAAAACCCATCAACATGGCGCCGTCAGGCATCAGAATGGGAAATCCGGTGTTCCAACCGTGACTATCCTCGCCCTTTACATCGAGGTCATGCCGCGGCATGGGTGTGGGATAACGGTCGCTCCAAGAAGCGCCGTTGTCGTCTGAATATCGAAAATAGATCCGTCCGGCATCGCGTTTGGCATTCTGGTTCTCATCGTACCAGTAGAAGGCGTAAAAGCGGCCGGTATGGGGAACGCAAAAAATCATGGACCAGGAACCGGGTCGCCGGCCGATCGCACGTTCAATGTCCACCGGCTCCAGCCAGGTTCTGCCGCCATCGTAGCTGGTACTTGAAACAACGCTCTGATCCTTTGCCGACTCTCTTGATGCCTGAGTCCAGGTGATAACTATGGTCCCGTCGCTGGCGACTGCCGCAGAGGGTTGTTGGTTGGTTTCATGGTCTCCAGGACCGTGATTGTAGATATTGACACAATCGGCGTCGATACTGGGATCATAAACAACGCCGTTTAAATAGTACGGTTTTGCAGGAGGCTTGACAAAAGGCGCACGCCAGTCGTCGGGCAGTTCGGGAAAAATAAACTTGTCGGATATCTTTGGGGATTCCTTGCTATAGGCAGCAAACAGGCCGCTTTCTTCCAATAAGCTCTTGAGAACGGGCGTAGTGCCTTTCCAATTATGGTTGTTCTGGCCGTCAACTATCAGGGCCTTCAGAATTCTCTTACTGCCTTTGCTGAGGTCCTGTATGCGGATATTGCGCCATTTGATATTTTTGCCTGCCACTTTGGAACCGTGGACCTGCAAGGCGATAAAGCCGATGGAGGTCATATCGTCTTTCAGGTCGGCGGCGGGCACACCGTTGACCCAGGTTCGTATCCTATCGCCAAGGGCCTCGATACGGTAATGATTCCATTGATTCTGCTTGAAGGCTTTTTGCGCTTCGGGTTTATCTTTGAGGGGATAGAGCCAGCCTCGGCGGGCCTCGTCATAGATACCACCACTCCACGCCCGGGATGAGGTGTCGATCTCGACCTGATAGCCGTGGACGCGGTAGTTTCTGTAGCGCTCGAAGCTGTGACTGCGAATCTGAATACCGGAATTCATACCAGGTTCGACAAGGAACTCCAGCTCCAGAATGAAGTCAGTGTACATCTTCTCGGTGCAGAGGAAGCTGTTGGGCGTATTGAGAACCGTGGTTCCTACTATCATTCCATCTTCGACAGTGTACTTTGCCTGACCGTTGCGCTGGACCCAGCCGTCGATGGTTTTACCGTCAAAAAGGTATTCCCAGTCCTCGCTGGCAGCAAGGGCCGCATCTGAGAGCCAAACGCACGCTATGCCGGATAAAAGTAAAAATATTGTGATTTTTCCCGTAGCGGGAATGGTTCCCTTCAAAAAGTTCCTTTGAGTTATTAAGCCTTCTTTTTTCATAATATTCTCCTGATTAAAATTCGCCGATTTCTAAAATAAAAACATAACATAGCCTGAGGGCCGTTCTAATTGCATTATTATATATAGTTCAAATTTTTTTGCAATACCTTATCCGATTTAACAACATTCGTTCAACATCGGGGTGATGGTCAATAGTGTGTGCATAAGTAGTTCGTAGGTGAAAAAACGACCCTCCAATATCCCCTTGCCCTTGCCGCATTTCTGCACAACCTTATTAAAAAGTCAATGCACATGCTCAATCCGGAGATTACTCAAACTTAGGGTTTTTCAAGAATTGATTTGACTTGCATTGACATCTGTTATAACGCCATGCCAATACAATGTTTATGGTTTTTCAAAGCTCGTGGCCATACCTCTGGTGACCCCGTAAGCCGTAGAAAGGCATGTTCATCGGGCTTGATCGAGCTAAACATTTTGGTTTGTGTGAGCGTTTTTCGGGCCATCTGGGGGATTTTAGACAAAGGACCATGTCGTGAAATCCGCTGGAAATCTTTCATTTCTCCAGCTTCTCCGATTGCAGAGCAAAATGGTGATTGCCATAAGTGCCTAAATGGCCGGATGTTACAACCCGATAGTCAAACGGATCCAGAAGGGCAGGAAAAAAGCCCTAAGTTTGAGGTAACCGGTCAGTTATGGGTGGGTTAATTCTGTAGTGCTGCTCGGGCTACAAT
>CAYQKF010000114.1:0-16476 GCA_964417935.1 uncultured Pirellulales bacterium | reverse complement strand
GTTCTGCATATCGCGGAAACTGTATCTCGTCATTATCGCATCGATCCAGTCGAGCTTGGCCGCAGCAGCAAGGCATTTGGCCGTATTAGAGTGCGTGCTGAAGCCAAAATATCGTATCAGCTTTCGTTTCTTCGCACCTTCGGCCCACTGCTTCAACTCTTCTGTGAGCTGAGCAGGATCAGATAGCCCGTGCGGAGCATAGTACAAATCAATGTAATCGGTGTTCATTCTTTTCAAAGAAGTCTGAAGACGCTTTTCCATGTCTGCCACGGTTCTTGCCCCTGATGCCTTAGTGACAAGGAACAATTTCTTTCGTACGTCTGGATTCTTTGATAGAAATTTACCTATGCCGAGCTCCGCATTGCCATTTGAGTAGTTATATGCTGTGTCCCAATAATTAACACCCGATTGAAGAGTTTTTCGCAACAGGATTTGGTTCTCAGTGTCAACCCTGAGTGTCCCCAAAGACAGGTATGGCACCTCAACGCCTGTTTTGCCCAGCTTTCGTTTCGGCACCTGTGGAAGTTTGGCTTTCTGTTTTTTTCCGGCGGCGTCAGACTGGCTCGGACCTGCAGTTGCTTTGGCCGAAGCAAAAAAAGAACCCAAACCTGTTGCCCCCACCGTCTTCAAAAAGTCCCTTCTATCGATTTTGTTCTGTTTTTCTTTCATTGCATTAAGCTCCAAAAATGATTAACATTTAATCAACACAAATCAAGCCAACTTGCTGACCGCATCAGCGACCAGTTTGCCTATCGGCATATGCTGCGGACAGCGGGCTTCAGCGGTGCTGTAATCTGTGTCGAGCAATTTGCTTCTTACGTTGGCGGGGATCTGAGCAAAAAGTTCTCTGGCTCTGTCCTGGTCACAGTAGCTGTTGTAGTACATCAGATACCGCATAATGTCACTGATATACGGCACATCGGCTAAAGCTGCATCACAGATTTCCGCACAGCCGGCACAATAACCGCTACAGGTTGCCTTGGCGTACTCCTTGAAGATGTTTCTATCAGCCTGGGTAAGTTTGGTTTTATCCAGCACAGCGGCGACATTTTGAGCTAAGATGCTGGTATTCTCCATCTGAACAGGAGCTGAGCTTATCCTTTTATCGGCCAACACAAGTTTTATAGCGGCCTGTTCAGGAGTAAAACCTCGCTGCAGGAAGTGGGCGACCATTTTTTTCTCCGCTTCAGTTTCAATCTTCTTACGGAATCTACTAATGGTCGTTTTGCCGGTAGTCTTCATTGCGACAATACCAATCTTGGCCTTATAGCACGCGTCAATAGCGGCCTGCATCTCAGGGTCCTGCATCACGCGAAAGTTAAACCGGGGCATTATCACGTCGATCCAGCCGAGCTTTGCCGCGGCAGCAAGGCATTTGGCCATATTCGAGTGGGTGCTGAAGCCGAAGAACCTTATCAGCTTTCTCTTCTTTGCACTTTCGGTCCAGCGCTTTAGCTCGTCCGTAAACTGGGCAGGGTTAGATGCTCCGTGCGGAGCATAATATAAATCAATGTAATCGGTATTCATTCTTTTTAGAGAAGTCTGAAGACGCTTTTCTACATCCGCTACGGTTCTTGCACCCGATGCCTTACTGACAATGAACAATTCTTTTCGAGCTTCCGGATTTTTAGATAGGAATTTGCCTATACCAAGCTCACTGTTTCCCCCCGCGTAGCTGTGAGATGTATCCCAATAGGTAACGCCCCACTTAAGAGCGTTCCTTAGAACGATTTGGTTATCAATAAGGTTGAACATTGTCCCCAGACCCAGGCAGGAAACTTTCATACCTGTTTTACCCAACTTTTGTTTCGGTACCTGTGGAAGGCCGGATTTTAGCGTTTTTTCTTGAGCTATCGCTATGGTCGAAGCCAATACAGAGCCTAAACCGGCTGCACTTACTGTTTTGAGGAAATTTCTTCTGTCGATTGCATTTTGTTCTTCTTTCATCGCATTAAACTCCAAAATATACCCTTGGGGGTAGTAAATTACCGCGAGTAAAATCATCCAGCACCAATTGTCTGGTAACGAAAGCGCTTCAATTGGTGCTGGATTATTTTAAAGCTCCTTACCCGCGTACAAACAGAAATTTTCAATCGAGAGCACTATAAATGAACTCTCGCCAAATTTCAAGCTAAACTGGGATTTCCCATAAACAATATTATATCCTTTCCGGCAACTGAGACCCAGAAAAAGTTCCTGATACCCTTTTTTCTTCCCGCTCCTTTGATGATGGTTTTGTGGGATTTTGAAATTGGCCCATTCGACTGCGCTCAGGACAGGCTTTGATTGGGTTTGTTTTTTCGGAGCCTGAAGGCGGTTTCATTTTCATAATCCTTTGTGGCAAATAAGTTTTCGTTCATTTTGGCATTTCGGAAATTGGGTTTGTTTTGCATAATTTATAGTTAAACTCACTCTCTATTTCTCCGCTATTTCAGCCTGATATGACAAAAAAGCCGGGTTTGACGGCGTTTTGTGAGATGATGGCCATTTGGGTAAACTCCTAATTGACACGCGATGGGTCGGGATCTTCGATATTTTCTGTGAACTATGAACCATCTATAGTTAAATGTATATTATACCATAAAACAGATTAGATTTCGAGTGAAATCCAGAAAAATCTCCGAGACTCCCCACTAATTGCTGGTTCGTATCTCGTGAAGCGTGAAGAGTGAAGCGGATGACGGAGAGCGTATCTGGCATAGATCCTAAACTCGAATATCGAAATCCTCCGCAGGACACCTTACGGTGGAAACAAATACAAAATCCAAATGAATAAATGATTAAAATGGAATTGCGGTGGGCTGTTGTATGAGTGGGGCAATCTATCTAGTCCTTTTGATTAGTCAAAAGGACTACGAACTTTGATGAAATAGGATGGGTTATAATCCATATTTGGGTAGTGTTAAACACCGATACCCGCCCATTCGACTTTGCTCAGGGCAGGCTCTGCGCGGGCACAAGTTTCACGGATTTTTAACCGCAGATTGCGCAGATTATTACGGATTAGCACAGATTTGCACGGTGGGATGCTGGATTCTTGATACTGGATACTGGATGCTGGATGCTCGTGTTTAAACAAAAACCCGCCGGGTAAACCAGCGGGCTAAATATTACGAATTCCGTATTATTTATTCTGTGTTCTGCCTTTTAAGCTCAATTCAACGACTCGTCTTCCAGCGTATCAAGGCCCATAATGACATCGTGCATAACGGTATCTCTTTCATTATTCTCTCTTACCTCCGTTCAGCCAACCGGTGTTCCAACTTGCCCAAAAAAGTACCGGACAAGTTTAATTCTTCACAACTCGCCGGGATGACTTGATTCCCGCACAGCGGGGCCCCCTTCCTTAATTTTACCTTTTGCATTTTGGTTTTTGAATTGTTATTGCCTCGTCTGTAATTTGGCAGAGAGACATTTTAATTATTTTCTATCGCCATACTTTACTCATCTGGTCGGTTCCGATACCCTCACCCCGTAGGATAGCGCGATTCGCTCGATTTCGTTCCAGGTTCTTGCTATCTCATCATGGATTGGTTGATCATCAGGGATATTTGGGAGTTTCTTTAACACAAGTAAGTCGATAAGGAACCTAAGGTTCAAAGGGTCAGGCGCTCGCGCGAGCGATTCACACGCATGAATGTGATCAAGATACGCCAATTGGAAATCACGTGGACAGTGAGACATATCGATTCCTCGCAGCCCTTGCGTATATGCTTGGATGGTCTCCGCGTCAGAGTCAGTCATTGACCGGTTAGCGAAAATCCTCCGGCTTAAGGCAACATCGGCAGACAGAGCACGGTGGATCGCACCGGCCATCGCTGCCCGGCGTCCAACGTAAATTAACGCGATCAGGAAGCATACGCTGAAAATAAGCCCACCGACAAGAAGGGGCCTTCTTTTCTCCTTTAAAATAGATCCTAAGCTTTTAGCCAGCGTTGTCTCACGGGCAGAGCGGGTTAGTTCTGCTCGCGAGGGGCCGGCAGCACTCCGCGTATCATCACGGGCGAAAGAATCTGAACCAAGCATTGATTCATTGGTCCCCCGTTGAGCAGCAATGTCCTCGATGTATGAGGGCCTGAACCATTCCTGAGATTCCTTTACAAATAGGAAGTAGACTGACAACAGACGTAAAACCACTTGAAGGGACAACGAAATAACATTGTATAAGCTTCTATATGACACGTTCTTTATTATCCAAAATGCAACAAGTACAACAAGGCCATTGAGAATTGTATATACAATTCTCGCCCAATTCTTTCTTCTGAATATCAGGAGTATGATTAGCACAGTAATTGCTAAGTCAAGAAGATATGCGTTAATATCCCAGAGGCTTAAATCCTTATACCTAAAAGCACTCAGCAGAAAATCGCCTATAACGACAGGTATTGTGCTTAGGAATGCATAGAGTGAGTACCAAATCTGTTTTGGAGGTTTTAATCCTTTATCCATATCTTTCCTCACCCCTTCGCTATTCTTCTTCGCCAAGGCTACGAAGGAACCCGCTACGGAGGGCAAGCAGGGATTCGGCTTATTCAGGGCAGGTCCCACCCTACGATTTTGGTTGTTTGTCGTGTATTTTCCGGGGAATCCGGGCTTAAGCAACGCCGATCAGGCCAACTTGCTGACCGCCTCGGCGACGAGTTTGGCTATTGGCATGTGCTGCGGGCAGCGAGCTTCGGCAAAGGTGTAATCCATATCGAGCAGTTTGTTTCGTACGCCGTTGGGAATCTGGGCGAAAAGTCTTTTTGCCTCGGTCTGCTGGCCGTAGCTGTTGTGGTACATCAGGTACCGCATAATATCGCTGATGTAGGGTACATCGGGCAGGGCTGATTCGCAGATGTATGCGCAGCCGGCGCAATAACCGCTGCAAGTTGCCTCAGCGTATTCCTTGAAGACCGCCATATCGGCCGCTGTAAGTTTGGTTTTGTCGAGCGCCGCCGTGACGTTTTCGGTTAAAATACTGACATTCTCCATGCCCACGCAAGCCGAGCTGAACCTTTTATCTTGCAATACAGCCTTTATCTTTGCCTGACCTTCTGTAAAACCTCTCTGGAGGAAGTGTTCGGCCAGTTTTTTATCTTCCTCGGTTTCAATTTTTTCGTTGGGACGTCCCTGAGTCTTCATGGCAATAAGACCTATGCCTGCCTTGTGAGCTGCCTCGATGGAAGCCTGTAGTTTGGGGTCCTGCATTATTCGAAAACTGTAAGTTGTCATTACCACATCGATCCAGCCGAGTTTGGCGGCAGCGGCGAGGCATTTAGCCATATTCTTGTGGGTGCTGAAGCCAAAAAACCGTATTAGCTTTCGCCTCTTTGCACTTTTGACCCACTTCCTTAAGTCATCCGTCAACTTCGCAGGGTCAGATAACCCGTGCCCGACATAGGCGGTGCCCGCAATACGGTCCATAATATAGTACAGGTCAATATATTTGGTATTCATTCTTTTCAGGGATGCTTGAAGAGCCTTTTCCGCATCCTCTACAGTTACAGCATCCGATGCCTTGGTGACAAGGAACAATTTGTTTCGGGCCTCGGGGTGCTTGGAGATGAATTTACCTATACCGCGTTCGCTGTTCTGGCCCGCATAGTCAGGTGCCGTGTCCCAATAGGTAACTCCCAATTGAAAGCACTTTTCTAATATGATCTGGTTCTCAACAAGATTGAATAGCGCGCCAAGAGCCAGGCAGGGGACCTCAACGCCTGTTTTGCCTAACTTTCGTTTAGGCACCTGTGGGTATTTTTTCTTTTGCGTTTTATCTTCAGCATTTGACTGGTTTGTGCCGGCCGTTGCTCCTTTGGAAACCAACACAGAGCCTAAGCCGGCTGCACCTACAGTCTTTAAGAAATTCCTTCTGCCAATTGTATTTTGTTTTTCATTCATCACAACAAACTCCAAAAAGCTAAACAATATCAATCAGGCTAACTTGCTGACGGCTTCAGCAACCAGTTTGCCTATCGGCAGATGCTGCGGACATCGGGCTTCTGCAAGACTATAATCCATACTGAGCAGTTTGTTTCTTACATTGGTGGGAACCTGAGCGAAGAGTCTTCTTGCTTCGGCCTGCTCACCATAGCTGTTATAGTACATTAAGTATCGCATAATATCACTAACATAAGGCGCATCTGTCAAAGCTGAGTCACAAATGTATGCACAGCCGGCACAATAACCACTGCAGGTTTCTCGGGCATATTCCTTGAAAACCGCCATATCCGCTTGCGAGAGTTTGGTTTTGTCGAGCACTGCTGCAATGTTTTCCTTTAAAATACCGATTTTATTCATCCCCACGCAAGCTGAGCTGAACCTTTCGTCTTCCAATACGGCTTTTATCTTCGCCTGCCCCTCGGTAAAACCTCGCTGCAGAAAGTGCTCGGCCAGTTTTTTATCCTCTTTGGTTTTTATCTGGAGCCCCTGGGTCTTCATAGCAATAAGACCGATGCCTGCTTTATGGCAGGTCTCAATAGCAGCCTGCATTTTAGCATCGTGCCTCAATCGAAAATTGTAAAGTGTCAATATCGCATCAATCCAGTCGAGCCTGGCCGCAGCGGCAAGGACTTGGGCCATATTCGAGTGAGTGCTGAAACCAAAAAACTTAATCAGCTTCCTCTCCTTTGCACTTCTGGCCCACTGCTTTAATTCATCTGTCAATTGTGCAGGGTCGGACAACATGTGGCGACCATAGTACAAATCAATGTATTTGATATTCATTCTTTTCAGAGAGGTCGCAAGACTTTTTTCCACATCTGCCAGTGTTCTTGCCCTCATTGCCTTGGTGGAAATGAATAATTTCTTTCGGAGTTCCGGGTTCTTCGAGAGAAATTTGCCTATACTAATCTCACTGTTTCCCCCTACATAAAGGTTACCTGTATCCCAATAGCTGACACCCCATTGAAGAGTATTTTTTAAAACGACTTGGTTATCAAGACGGTTTGTCCCGAGAGACAAACACGGGATATTGACCTTTAACTTGCCTAACTTTCGTCTCGGCACCTGCGGATATTTGGGCTTTTGAGTTTCTTCTTCGGCATTTGCCTCATTTTGGTCGGCGGTTGCTCCTGTGGAAGCTATAACAGAACTTAGGCCTGCTGAGCCCACCATCTTTAAGAAATTTCTTCTGTCGATTGTATTTTGTTTTTTGTTCATCGCATTAACCTCCGAAAACTCAGCGTTTGAGCAATAACTTTCTATCTGCACTTCTTGTTTCACCTTCTGCGGAGACCCTTATGGCTTTTCTACCGCTTACAGGGCATTCGTGTTCGCAAACTCCGCAGCCAATACATTTTTCTATATCAACAAAAGGCTGTTGCAGGCGGACCTGAACCTCAATTTTGCCGCCTGGGACAGGCATTTTTACGAATTGGCTATCAGGAGAGATTTCCAGAGAATTTTCGTTATTTGCGGTGATTTTCCTGCGTTTGCCATCTTCAACGGCACAATAATAATCGCCGCTGGCGAATTTACCCGGCACAATTGTTTGCTCAACTTCTATGATATGAGCAGTAACTTTTTTAACCGTCAAGATGCCGTCTCGTATTGTGTTGAAGCACTCCTGGGTATAAATCGCCTTGGGACTGACGGGGCAGTTTTCCTCGCACACTATACAGGGCTTATCCATCGCCCAGGGAAGACATCTGTTGCGGTCAAAAAAGGCGGTCCCCAGCTTTATTGGTCCGGCATCAGCAAATTCGCCAAGTCCGTGTTTCTCGGCGAGTGTAATCGGCCTGATAGCCGAGGTCGGACACACTTGGCCACAAGCTACGCAGTTCAACTGGCAGCCGCTCGAACCAATTCGGTTGTTCAGTACGGGCGTCCAGAGGTTTTCCAGCCCGCCCTGGATACCACCGGGCTGGATGACATTCGTAGGACAGGCCCGCATACATTGGCCGCACTTGATGCATCTTTTCAGGAATTCCTCTTCCGGTAATGCGCCGGGTGGCCGAATGATTGTGTGTTGCCAGTTGCTGCCTAATTTATTGCTCAGTCTGAGGGCTGGTACTGCAAAGATACCACTGGCTAATGAAAGCACAAAGCCTCTGCGAGAGACATCCGGGTCTGTTATTTCGCCTGCCAGTGACGGTCTTGTCTGGTATGTTATCACTTCATCTTTGCAGTTCTCCCGGCAGTTAAAGCAAAGGACGCATTCGCTTATTCTTATACTGCCGCTTGGCTCGCAGGCGCCTTCGCAGGCCTTATCGCACAGTTTGCAATTTGAACATTCGCTTTGCGTCTTACCGATACGCCAGATAGCAAACCTGCTGATGATGGCGAATAATGCACCGAGAGGACAGATGAATCTACAATAAAATCGAGGGATAACGAGATTGAGTAAAATTGCTGTCAGGAATATCGTGAGTATCAGCCAGGCCCCTTCATAAAAGCGGGTGGTTACCGAAACAAAATTAGCGGCTCTATCAATAATGGGCAGCAATAGCAGGTTAAAAGAACGGGTTACAAGCGGTATAGGGTCGAGCAAACCAGTCTGCAAAGTAACGGCGAGTGATGGAAAGGCGGCCATAAACAGGAAGAATATGAGAATGAAATATTTTATGCACTGGGCTTTTCGGTATCTGTTGAGCTGGATTTTTTGTGCTGTTGTTTTTTTTCGGTTGCCAAGATAGCCAACGAACTGGTGCAGAGCACCGAAAGGACAGACCCAGCCGCAGAAGAACCGCCCGAATATTATTGTCAAAACAATCACAGCCAGCGCCCACAAGAGCGGCCAGTAAAGCGTATGTGTCGTCAACGCTGTGGCGATTGCTACTAATGGGTCGAGCTGCAAAAACCAATTAACCGGCCAACCTCGCAACTGCCAGAATTTCTCGCCTACGGTGCTGACTACGCAGAACCAAACAAACATCGAGAAAAAGAAGGCCTGGCTTATACGTCTAACTGTTACAATTTTCATAATCACACTTTCAGAGTTGTGAAAGTCTCCGATTTATTATTTAGTATCTGTTGCGGTAAACGAAAATCGACGATGTCACGCCTGCGAGGGACCCCGCCTTGCGGGAACCCAAAGCAGGGGTCCAGAGCGAAAAACTGGATTCCCGCTTTCGCGGGAATGACAAATACTGTTTCCGCAACAGGAACTATTTAAGAAAGGTCTGCACTCCTAATTTCGAATCTTTATTTTTCCAAGATAGTACCAGCCATCCGTCTCCCGTCCGGATATGGCAAGTTTAACTTTGGGCTTATTTGACAGCGGGTCGAGAATGCCGATTTGCAGGTCATATTCTCCCCGAGGCATATTAGATGGAACCAAAATGCTATCGTCATAAAGATTGTCGCCCGGCAGCCAGGTTCTGATATCGGCATTAGTAACTAATATTTCAGTTTTTTCATTGTTTTTGAGACGAAGAGCAAGAGGAAACTTTTTGTAACACGGGGCAACACCCTTGTTTTCCCACCATGAAGTGAAAGACAGTTTACTTTTTGGATTCAGTGCCGCCGGGTACATAAACTTGCGAAGCACAAATCTGTATCCCATTTTCCTGAGCCACCTGTTGACCGAAGGCCACCATTCGTTAGGCACCGGCGAGGATTTAGCGTTAAAAGAAGAAATGTGCCATTTGAGCGACTCATCGATTATGTGGTCAACGTCCCAGCCCATATCCTTCCAGTGCTGCATTACCCAGCATACCTCAAGCGTTACCGGAGCTTTTTTCCAGGCATCCCGCACTCTGAAGTTAATGATTGCCTGTGGATAATAATCGTTCATGTGCGACCAATTGGGATTGAATCCTCCCATATCACCGAGACAATCTACCCTCCAGCCGACATCCGCTTGGGAAAGCGCGTAGCTGTTTGTTTCCTTATCAGTGAGGAGCATAACAAGATGTGTTTTCCTGAAGGAGTCGATATATGCATCGACCAGCGCCTGCCTTGTTTTGTGCGTCAATAGAGCAGAGCCTGCACCTTCACCCCAGGCCCCGACAATCGCCGCGTCAACGCTTTCGAGGTCCGAGTGTCCGTCATAGCGTTCGCCAAGAATTCTTATCATATTTCCGAAATGCTTGACGTACCGTAGGTCTTCAGGGTCAACCTGCCACTTCTTCACCGGCAAATCTTTCCTCTTGCCGACCATTGCACGATACCAGTCCGGGACATCATTCTGATTACCTGTTCCGTATGGCGCTATGCGCAGCATCAGGGTCTGGCCCCGCTCGCGGGCTTTTTCGAGGGCTTTATCTATTAAGTCCCATCGATATTTGTGCATTTGTGGTTCGATGAACTTCCAATAAATTCGGAAATACGCTATCGTTGTCATCGGATAGTTTTTGTTTTC
Organism: uncultured Pirellulales bacterium; assembly: GCA_964417935.1. Taxonomy (GTDB): domain Bacteria; phylum Planctomycetota; class Phycisphaerae; order Sedimentisphaerales; family Anaerobacaceae; genus NIOZ-UU13. Next base: position 6,194 of record CAYQKF010000114.1, on the reverse strand, counting down.
GAGATTGCCATCGAATTCCTGGTAAACGATAGGCTTGCCCTCAGTCCATCTTTTAGCCGTATTTAACTCATCGCCGTTGAATCTCTGAAAGGTCATAAAGCCGATTCCGGGATTTGTCAGGATGTCGTCATTTTCCTTTGGTCGAACGATAACTGTTTCCTGGGCAAAGGCCGGAACACAGGATGCTGCGGTTAATATGATTGCAATCGAAACGACTGCGATTAAACGTGAGATACTCATAACAACTTTTCCTTAGATTTTATTTGAATCGGATATCCATCTTCATCAGTCAGATGACAGAAGTCAGATTATCTGTTCTCTGTCCTTTGTTACAAACAAGACTTTTGCAAAAATTCAGTTACAAAGACAGGTTTTACACTGTACCAAAAACAGGCTTGAGCGACTCATAATCAGTGGTTCCTGCACCGGCTTTTTCTGCTTTTGTAAGGTAAGGCAAATCCGAGACCTTCAGGTCCAGAAGTGTGCATCCGTAGGAATCGGCTGCCACCATATCACAGCTTGCTATCAAAGTATTTGCGCGCCTTAAATCTGAAATAGAACCTCCGGTTGGGCCGTTCGTCATCATAACCTCAGTACCGTCCAATATCACCAAAGTTGGCTTTACCATCATAGGCAGTTCTGCGATGATGGTGTTAATATCTTGATGGAAGACGTTTCGTCTGCCGCCCAGAAGGCCGTACCAGTTCTTCATACTCATCGAAGCGCCGGCCCTGGCGTGGTCCTTTACCGGTGAGATGCCAATCAATTTGTCAACATTTTCAAAAGGTCCAAAGAATACGGGCCAATTTCTAATAAGCTTACCACCTTCGAGAGTAGTGTGTCTAAACAGATGGGCCTTTGGGAGTACGACTTTTGCGCCGGCTGCACCGGCGGCCTTGCCAATGCCGCTTAATGTAAAACAGCTTGCAGGGTCATTGATTGGGTTGTCGGTAACGATGACCTGTTTTGCTCCTGCTTTGTAGCACAGTCGTACCACTTCGGCCACGAGTTCAGGATGGGCTGTAGCTCCGAGCATCGGCGATGAGGCAAATGCGACATTCGGCTTTATCGCAACAGTCTCGCCTTCACTGACAAATGTTTCTATACCGCCGAGCGACTCTATTGCCTCATTGACGGTCTTGACTCTATCGGAACCTTCGACAATGCTCATTGTCGGGCCGGCTTTGTCCAGTACCCGGAAGTCCGGCAAAGTTACGAGTGATTCGGCATCGACACCGGTTGTAGGGCCATATCTATCATAAAGTTGATAAGAAATCAAACCGGCGGCGGCGATAGAAGCTCCAGCTTTTCCGGCACGGGCTAAAAATTGCCTTCGGTCGAGATTTTGAACATTTTGCTCAGTCATTGTTTTCTGCTTTTACTACCTGTAATTATCGTCATTCCCGCGAAAGCGGGAATCCAGTCTGAGAGATCTGGATTCCGCATCAAGTGCGGAATGACGACTCATCAAATCACCAGCAACAGAGCACCGACGGCGATACGAAAGTAAGAGATTCTTCACTCCGCTGCGCTCCGTTCAGAATGACAAGTTGTCTGCGCTCCGTTCAGAATGACAAGTTGTCTGCACTCCCTTCAAAATGACAGTTCGTTTTTTTTGAGTTTGTCAAACAGTCTGGCTGCTAATTCTTCTGCGGCGTTTTGATTTTCGGCTTCGTGGATGCCGCCGACAAACGGCCCTATTGCGAAAATTATTTCAGTGGTGTCGTAAAAATCAAGAACTTTGGCTCCAATGTGTTTAAGTGTTTTGTTGGCTGTCGGCTTATCTACGGCGTCGTTTTCAATTAGAAAATTGTAATAGCTTTCAGCGGTAGTCCGGGCATCCTGTGGGTCGGGACGCTTACTAATAAATGTGGTGATTGACTCGTCGCCGAGCTTATACCGGCAAGTGAAAATGTCGGTGAATGCATCAAATCCAAAGGCATTTGCCAGGTATAATTTTAAACTACCTTGGATACGATTCTCTTCGGGAAATAAATCAAACCCTACAATCTTCGTGTCATCGACAATTTTCTGGCTTGCGAATTTTACGGCGATTTCCGCCATTGCTTTATCCAGAGCAGTGGATTCGGTCGAGCCGATTAACTCAACGTAGAACTTGCCGTGTATGAAATACAATCCATTACTGGTCTTGTAACAGGGCTGAGGCCTGGTAAAGGCGGGCGTCTGGACATCGGCCCTTTTTTGCACACTATAGACCGAAAACGCATTTTTGATGGCAGCCATATCAAAAACAAAAAGCTCCATCCACAGACTCTCATCGTTCTTTCTTATAAATCGCTGTGTAAATAATTTCACAAAGCCGGATTCGGTATAAAGAGGGGCTTTGCCGTTAATCTTTTCGTAAAGGCTTCCAGCGTCATACGTTTCGGTTTCTGAAAGCTTGTTGAATCCGTCAGGCGTCAGGGCGTCTAAGGCCGGTTCTTGCGTGTTTGGTTCTGTTTGTTCCAATAATGGGCCTGCGGTGGTTGTATCAATGCCGAATCGACCCATATCCACATCAAATTGCCTTATGAATACCCCCAGGCCGATAAGAAGAAGGAGCGTTAATAGAAGGATACTTATTGCAGCTTCGACCCCGCTACGGCCTCGGCCTTCCGGGCTACGGCGGGCTCCGCCTCGACGAGCGCCGAGACGAGGACGCTTATTTCGGCCGGAAATCGAACCCATGGCCAACTCCAATAAAAACAATTTACTTGACCCTGAAACCGGGATGGATTATACTTTGTGTTGGTATTTGTGTCAATTGAATTTAGTGCATTGTTATTATTGACAAAAAACTAAGGTCGCGTTATAATACTGCGATAGATGAATAAGGAGACTATAAAATGAGTGAATATACGCAATATCTGGCGTTTTGGACGCCCGGGCCCTTTGAGCTTGTCATTATTCTTATTATCGCGGTGCTTCTATTCGGCAGACGGCTGCCCGAGATTGCCCGCGGTCTCGGTAAGAGTCTGACCGAGTTCAAGAAGGGAGTTCACGAAGTAGAAGAAACCAAGGATGATTTGGTTAGTGACGTAAAGGAGCTCAAGGACGAGGTTGTAAACGAAGTCAAGGACGCCGCCGGGTTGGACGAATCCGAGACCATGAGCTAACATGCCTGAGCTGAAAGTTTCTTCAGACTCGCCTTACGAATTGAAATGGGCAAGAACAAAAAGAAGAAGGAACAAGACCCCCTCGATAGCACTATGAGTCTGGGCGACCACCTTGAGGAGTTGCGGATGCGCTTGATTCGTGCCCTGGTCGGGCTGGGGCTCGGTGCTGTCATTTGCCTTTTTTTGTGTTCAAAAATAATCGCCTTTATAGAAGGACCATATATCGGTGTTATGGGCGAAGATGCCCGCCTGCAAATACTTGCCCCTGCCGAAGGATTTATAAGCTACATAAAAATAGCTTTAGTCTCAGGTCTTATACTATCATCACCGTGGGTCTTTTATCATATATGGATGTTTGTCGCCGCTGGACTTTATCCGAATGAAAAACGTTATGTTCACATGGCTGCACCTTTTTCGGCGGCACTATTTGTGACAGGGGCTTTGTTCTTCATAATGGTAGTGGCGCCGCTCACGCTTGGTTTCCTTGTGAAGTTCAACGAGAGAGTCCTCGGCGTCGCCTCCAATTTTACTTTCGCGAACTACATATCTTTTGTAACCATGCTGATGCTGGTTTTTGGCATTGCTTTTCAGACCCCGATAGCCATTTTCTTTTTAAACAAAACAGGTTTGGTCTCAGTCAAGGCGTTGTGCAAGTCAAGAAAATTTGTTCTGCTTGGCATATTCGTAGTAGCTGCTATGGCCACTCCACCCGACCCGATATCACAGGTGACACTGGCCTTTCCACTATATGCCTTATTTGAATTAGGGATACTGCTGAGCTGGTTATCAGAACGCAGGGAAAAAAAGCGGGATAATGAGTCATAAGAGCCTATCCGAATAATCCTTCATCCTTTGTCATTCTGAGGCGAAGCCGAAGAATCTGGCCAACGAAGAGGAGATTCTTCACTTCGCTATGCTACGTTCAGAATGACAGGCGAGGGCGAATAGTTATTCGGATAGGCTCTAAGTCCGGTTAAGTCTGGCAGTTTCCTAACACACCGACTGAGATTGTCAATGCGCTCGCTTTTTGATTGATTAATCGAGTAGAGTTATGCAAAATAGAGGTTAGGCATATATTATTTAAGAAAATCAGGTTTTTTGGTTTTCTTAAATAATCAAATAAACATTTACTGGGCAATAATTTATCGTTTGAAAAGAAAAAATCAAAAGAAAATTTTTTCTTTTCAAAGTATGCCTAACCTCGATTTTGCAGAAGGCTTTTAATCGAGGACAATCTCATCCTGATAGGCCGGAACAGCTACCTGCCAGCCGGTTTTACGACTGACGTAATTGCCGAAATGGTTTGCGCTTTCGGATTCGCCGTGTACGATAAACAGCTTTCTGGGAGGCTCTTTTAGTTCGCTTAACCATTTGAAAAGCTCATCTCTGTCCGCATGTGCCGAAAAACCATTTATCCGGACAATTCTTGCCCTGACCGGATACTCCCGGCCGAGGATTCTGACTTGTTTTTCGCCGTCAACGATTCGTCTGCCAAGGGTGCCAAACGCCTGATAGCCTACGAACATTATTGTGTTCTTTGGGCTGGTGATGTTGTTAACCAGGTGGTGTTTTATCCTGCCGCCTGTGCACATCCCGGAGCCTGCAATGACAATAATCGTGCCTTTTATGTGGTTAATTGCCTTTGATTCCTCGGCCCTGCCTGCCAGTTCCAGTCCCGGCAGGTCAAAAGGTGATTTATGTCGTTTGACGAATTCGGTCATCTCTTTATCAAACAGCTCAGCGTGATGTTTGAAAACCCTGGTAACCCTCGTGGCCATCGGACTGTCCAGGAAAATCTTTAATTGTGGTATCGTTCCTTCAAGGAGTAATTCGTTAATATAATATAGAACCTCCTGTGAGCGTTCGAGAGCGAAGCTTGGGATGATAATATTACCCCCTGCTTTTCTCGTTGAGTTTATCACCTCACCAATCAGCTTCTTTATATCTCCAGTATGCTCATGTACTCTATCGCCATAGGTGGACTCAATGAAAACGTAGTCAGCCCTGTCAAAAACAGTTGGGTCGCATACGATAGGCCTGTCGGGCCGACCGATGTCACCAGAGAACAAAATGATCCTTTCTTGGCCCTCCTGTCGTACTTTTACCCTTATGATGGAAGAGCCGAGGACATGACCGGCGTCATAGAAAGTCGCTTTTACTCCATCGCCAATATCTATGGATTTGCGGTATTCAACACCCGAAAAAAGCGGGAAGCAGGCCTCCGCGTCTTCTGTTGTATAGAGTGGGACCTCCGGATACGGGCCTTTTCGACCCTCCCGCTTATGTCTTTTACGCTTATACTCAGCGTCCTCTTCCTGTATTTTAGCCGAATCTAATAATATTATCTGCGCAATCTCCGAAGTTGCAGCGGTACAGTATATCTTACCTTTGAATCCCTCTCGAACCAGCTTCGGCAATAAGCCACAATGGTCCAGATGTGCGTGAGTTAAAAGGACAGCGTCAATACTATCGGGCGGCGGGTCAAACGGGTCCCAGTTTCTTGCCTTGAACTGCCGTTCCTGATAGAAGCCGCAATCCACAAGAAGATTTGTTCCATTGGCCTGTAACAAGTGTCGCGAACCAGTAACGTTCTGAGCTGCACCGAGAAACTTTACCTTCAACTGCATACTATTCCTCACTGTATAAACGTTGATTTTTAGAGAGAAGATTCTACAGGGACTTAGGGAAGATGTCAAACTTGGGTTTGAATTGGGTTTGTTTTTTGGGCGGTTAAACAATCGTTTTTTCTGTAATCCTTTGTTATAAGTGAGTTTACGTTCATTTCGGCCATTTCGGAAATTGGGTTTGTTTATTCGGACGGCGAAAGCATCTTTTTTTCTGCAATCCTTTGTTAAAGTTAAGTTTACATTCATTTGGGCTTTTGGGGATTGGGTTTGATTGGGTTTGAATTGGGTTTGTTTTCACTAAGTGTCCAATTGCTTATATTTTCATAATCCGTTGTATTATAGATATTTACGTTCATTTGACTTTTTCGGAAATTGGGTTTGTTTTGCATAAAAAGGGCTGATTTGTAGAGGGTTCTCGACAGATGTAGTGCCTTATAGGCACGTAAATAAC
>CAYQKF010000113.1:0-16673 GCA_964417935.1 uncultured Pirellulales bacterium | reverse complement strand
ATAAATGCCACTTTCTTGGATTGGACGGTCAGAAGAGTTGGTCTTAAGGAGCTGTGGAAGCTAAAATGGCACAAAGAGTTCAACACTAACGGCCACTGGACGTCGGCGGGAGGTTGTAGACCAGAGGATTGGCCGGAATGGATGAGACATTTCAAGGATTACTGAGGAACGACTGCCAGTGCATAAACCCTGGATTGGGAACAACCGTATAAATCTCAGTCTGCGAAGGATGATTTATCACCTGCTATAGTTGAGCAAGGATATACAATGTTATATGGAAAATCCCAGCTTAAACCTCTTTTAAGGAAGCAAAAAATGAAAAAGACACTATTATTTGTACTGGTATTATTGGGCATTGCTCAAGTTGCAAACGGGCAGGTTGTAGAAGACTGGGTAGTCGAACTTCATGAAGCCCATATCTATAACGATATGCCCTACAGGCTTATGAAACCGATAAATTATGAACCAAACAAGAGCTATCCAGTTATTGTTTCACTGCACGGCGGTGGTGGCAGAGGCTCAGATAACCTAAAACAACTGCGTAACTGGAACCAGGTTCTTGCGGAGGAACAGAATCGCAAGAACTACCCATGTTATATACTCGCTCCTCAGGCAAATAAACTTTGGAACGAGGTACACCTGTCTAATATCAAAGCCATCATCAAAAATTTGCCATCCGTTGACATGAGTAGGATTTACATTCTCGGGCACTCTATGGGAGGCCAGGGGACATATACATTCATACAATATGATCCTGAAAAATGCCTATCAGTTTTATTCGTAATGAGAGAGTATCTGTCGGTGCCCGCCGCGGTAGGCTTTATCGCTTTGTTTGGAATTGCTGTTCAAAATGGTGTTTTTCTGGTTAGCTACATTAACCAACTCAGACAGCAGGGTGTTGAAACAAAAGAAGCGATAGTCAAAGGTGCCTTGCAGCGATTGCGTCCGGTTCTTATGACAGCTACGACAACAGTTCTTGGCTTGATGCCTTTGCTGCTTTCAAAAGGTATAGGCTCAGAGGTTCAAAGACCATTGGCTTCTGTGGTGGTCTTCGGTTTGACTTCTGCAACGATATTGACCTTGTTTGTAATACCGGCGTTCTATCCATGGTTTGCTGCAAAGCTGGATAATGAGGGATGAATTTACGCTTGCCTGAGGCGTGCTGGTAGGGCGCAATTTTCCGCGTTTTTCCGCTTCTATACTTTACTTGCAATGAAAGGCGGATCATTATATAAATATCTGCACTGTTTGGCAACTCACCGGAGATATGCAGAAGGCATTAATACCGGTGTTTATGCTTGAGAGCGTGGAATTTCAAAGAGTGAGACTATGTCAGATAAAAGAAACAGTGATTGTTCGAGAAGAAGCTTTCTTAAAGCTATTGGCGCATCTGCAGCAGCAATAACGTTTGCCGGATGCGCAGGGGTAAGGGTATCTAGAGCAGCGAAGTCTGTTAATGTTCTGTTTATCGCTGCCGATGATCTGAATACTGATATCGGATGTTATGGCAATGAGCAGGTTAAGACTCCGAATCTTGATCGGCTTGCGGCGATGGGTGTTCGGTTTGATCGGGCTTATTGTCAGCAGCCGTTGTGCGGTCATAGTCGGGCGAGCGTTATGAGCGGGCTGCGGCCTAATACTACAGGTTTCGTGCACCTGACCGACGACATTCGAAAACTCAAGCCCGACACAGTTACCATGGGGCAGTTCTTTCAGCAGAAGGGTTATTATGTCGGCAGGGTAGGAAAAATATATCATTATGGCAATCCCTCAGAGATCGGGACTAACGGCCATGACGATGCACTGACCTGGCAAGAGCGTTTTAATCCGGCGGGTATCGATAAGCTTCAGGAAAAGAATATCATCCGCTATCCCGGAGGTACGAGCGGACGCAAAAACGGGCTTGGGATTTCTATGGCCTGGTGGGATCCGGTTAGCGAGGACACCGAGCATACCGACGGTATGGTGGCAACCAGGGCCATCGAGATGATAGATAGAAACAAGGACAAGCCGTTCTTTGTCGCAGGGGGTTTTTTAATCCGCATTGTCCGTATGTAGCGCCGAAGAAATATTTCGACATGTATCCGCTTGAAGAGATCACTATGCAAGATCTGAACGAGGCGAAGAAGGACCTTGAAGATGTACCGGCGATGGCAGTTCAGCGGGATACGAAGAATTGGCCCTACTATTTTAAAGGGGTAACTTATGATAAAGCCAGAAAATGTAAGCAGGCTTACTATGCTACTGTCTCGTTTGTCGATGCGCAGGTTGGACGGCTGCTGGATGCACTCAAAAAGCGGAATCTGATGGACAATACGCTGATCGTTTTTTGGTCGGATCATGGGTATTTCCTGGGAGAAAAGGGCCTGTGGTATAAGCGCAAGAATTTTGAGCGTTCGGTTCGTGCCCCGCTTCTTATCGCCGGCGCCGGGGTTAGCTCGACCAGTAAGAGCTGCGCCCAGCCGGTGGAATTGCTGGACCTCTATCCGACGATTGCTGACTATACAGGTTTTGATGTTCCGGTTCAGCTTGATGGGCGAAGCCTAAGGCCGCTGTTGTCCGATCCGGATTCTACATGGGATAAACCGGCTATATCGCAGGTGTTTCATAAGTCTAATGCGCAGGGGTATTCTATCCGGACTATGAGATGGCGATATACCGAATGGAATGGCGGCAACGCCGGGCGGGAACTTTATGATCATGTAAGTGACCCGGATGAGGTGCATAACCTTGCTGGTTTGGATGAGTATGCTGATACTGTTAAACGGCTTAGTAAGCGTCTGCGGCCATTTGCTAACTTAACATTCATGTTGAGTTCCGTAACCAAAACGGCAACATAAATGTTACCCTACAAAAATTTCCTAAAATATCTGTTGCATTTGGCATTTTCGTGTTAATTAGCCATAGATCGCCATTAAATCGGAATTAGGTCGAAGGTGGCGCGAATTGTGAGGCTCAGTGGTGTAGTTGAGCAAGGATATACAATGTTATATGGGAAATCCCAGCTTAAACCTCTTTTAAGGAAGCAAAAAATGAAAAAGATATTATTATTCGTACTGGTATTATTGGGCATTGCTCAAGTTGCAAACGGGCAGGTTGTACAAGACTGGGTAGTCGAACTTCATGAAGCCCATATCTATAACGATATGCCCTACAGGCTCATGAAACCGATAAACTTCGATCCTAACAAGAGCTATCCAGTTATTGTTTCACTGCACGGCGGTGGTGGCAGAGGGACAGATAACCTGAAACAACTGCGTCCCTGGAATGAGGTTCTTGCTGAAGAGCAGAGGCGCATAGATTATCCCAGCTATATATTAGTCCCACATTCGCAAGGCAGATGGAATTCAACACACCTTCAGAACATCAAAGATATTATCAAAGATTTGCCATCAGTTGACATGAACAGGATATACATTCTTGGGCACTCAATGGGAGGTGGGGGGACGTATACATTCATACAATCTGATCCGAATTATTTTGCGGCTGCAGCTCCCTCGGCCGGAAGTGGTTTGACCGAAACGGAAGACTTTATTGATGCATCGGTAATTAAGGATATCCCTATATGGGCATTTCATGGTGATAAGGATAAAATTTGTCCTATAGAGAAATATCAAAAAGTATTCGCTGAGATGCAAAAAATTGGTGGAAACATGAAGCTCACTACCTGGAAGGGTGAAAGACACGGTATTTCCATTAAAAACATTACCGAAAATACTAAAGGTAGTACCCAATTCAGCAGCGACCGGTGTAATCCAGAGCCGGTATTTCTGAAATGGCTTTTCGCGCAAAAATTATCATCTAATAATTAAACAGAAATTTAACTGCCCCGATATTAATTATTACTGGGGCAGTTGTAAATTAAAGAATATGAGAAACATAGTATTGGTATTAAACATGTGTAATTATGACCTATATATTATGAGAAAATTAATAATCATTAGTTTGTTTGGTTTATTTGTTTTTAGTGGTTTTAATTGCCATAATGAACAAAGGAAGGCTTACAAAAAGATTGATCTGGAGGGATTGAAGTCTGTACGCTTAATTGAAGGGGATGAAAACCATGCTTACCGCGATCCTGCTGTTGTTTATTATGATGGTGTATTTTACTTGTACTATACCCTGGCTGAGATAGAGGAAGATGGCAGAATTTATTCCTATACTGCTTTCAGGAAGAGCAAGGATTTAAAAGAATGGTGCAGTGAGAAGATAATCACACCTAAAGGGCAGCAACTGAACTACTGCAGTCCGGGCAATGTCATCAGGTATAATGACGAATGGGTACTTTGTCTTCAAACCTATCCGCGACCTGGCTATGTTAGAGAAGAGATACCGCGGTTTGGTGATAAGACCTCCCGAATTTTTATTATGCGAAGTAAAGACCTGGAAAACTGGAGCGAACCTGAATTGCTTCGGGTGAAAGGCGAGGATGTACCACGCGACAAAATGGGTCGGATGATCGATGCATATCTTGTTGAAGACAAGGATGAGCCAGGAAAGTGGTGGTGCTTTTATAAGCAGCGGGGTGCAAGTATGTCGTGGTCGAATGACCTTGAAAAATGGAACTATTTCGGACGGGTCGATGCAGGGGAAAATGCCTGTGTGATCATTAAAGAGGGTAGATACTTACTTTTTCACAGTCCGGAAAACGGAGTCGGGATAAAGGTGTCTGATGATATGAAAGAGTGGGAGGATTGGGGAGAGCTGATTACCCTGGGCCAAAAAGAGTGGGAATGGGCAAAAGGGAGGCTTACCGCGGGATTTGTTCTTGATATGACAAATGATCCCCGCATAGGGAAATACCTGATGTTTTTTCATGGCAGCGGTCCCCAGGGAGAGAGCAAGCATTTTGATAGTCATGCGTCATTAGGTATTGCCTGGAGCGACGATCTTAAGGTGTGGGATTGGCCAGGCAAATAGACAGAGGCTGCTAAAAGGTGAGATGATCATTATGAAAAATCCATTGTTAATTTTGTGGTTACTAATTGGGCTAACGAATCCAGGTCAAGCGCAGGGAGCTTTGCCCAATTTCGTCATGTTTATCACCGATGATCAGGGCGTGTATCATTCAAATCCCTACGGTGCGTCGGAGATGCGGACGCCTAATATGCAGTCGATGGCAGATATAACAAAGGATCCGGAAGGCTATAAGTTAGCACAGGGCCGGATCCTGGCAAGAAACTTTGTACCCATGGCTGACGTTCCTTTGCCGAAGGAACGACCCAAAGTTGAAGGAATAAGATAAGGATTAGGATTAAGAGTTGCTCTGTTGAAAACCTTATGCGGCACGCCTGATTATCATCAGGTTGTGCGTCAGCATCCTTAAAAAACATTCACGTTCGCGTGATGTATCGGTTCTGGCTCTTAAAGCAGAACCCAATAAACGTTTATTTCGTGAAAAAGCACTCTCGATCTGCCAGCGTTGGTTAAATCGCTCTTTGTCAAAATGCTCTTTCATTTGACGGCGATATTTGCTCTTGGGCCATTTTCGGCTGCGACGCTTATTCAACGGGATGATGGTTTCGACAATACCCAGCTGTTCGCGGCAAAGTCGATGGTTGTGTTCACCATCATAAGCAGCATCAGCGATGAGTAGGTCAAACTGAACAAACTTACTGGCCTGAATCACCGCAGGTGCAAATTGAGGCGAATCATTGCCGGGTCCGCGAGTGACTATGCAGCCAGCAAATAAATGTGTCCGGGTATCACAAACAGCAGTTATTTTGGGCCAATGATGGCGTAAAAAGCGTTTATAGCCTCTTCTTCGGACATAGTATCGAGAAGTATGACGGCTTTCCAAGCCCGTAGCGTCGACCGCTGCTGTTTTCTTCTCTTGCAGTAAACCGATGGTCTCGGCTTGGTCGAAAATGGCGTTTAGCAGGTTTTCAAAAGCCCTTTTTTTAGAAGCCGTTTTTCGGCATAGCAGAGAGTGGAGTAATGTGGTACTTTCTTTAGACCCAAGACTTTTCGTAAGTCTGAATAGTCCTTGAGCATCTGAATGATTCCACGATAGTCGGTCTTGTGGAACTGTCGCAAGACCAGTATTGCAAATAGCTGATGTTGAGTGTAATCGTGACGGGAGTAATGAGAAGAATAGGTATCCAGTGCGGCTTTTGCGATGCGCAGGGCCATTTTGGACCGTCTGCGCTTGTCAAGCGGGCGTCGGACCACTGAAAAACAGCGTAATTCCAATAATTGCTCTTTGAAAAGAGAATATTCAGGTATGTGTCAGTGAACAAAAGCCCTCGGACATATAAAACTCAATCAAAATGAAAGAGTTGTGCTTCAATGTTTGAAGTTTTGAGGGACTTTCCATGTGTTAAGCCAACATGAAAACCGAGACGAGTCCGTAAACTACGCAGCTTTTTTAAGCCGATATCCAGTGATCCGTGTTTCCTGGAATCGTTGATGTTCGATATTACACGGAACCGTTTTTGCGTCACGTTTCGGCTTCTCCGGCTTTTTCTCGTAATAGACATCATCAGGTCGAAGACCATCCAATGTCATGTGTGGCCGCCAGATATTGTACCAGCTCTCAAATTCTTTACAGAGAAAGGTCAGATGATCAAAGTCTTTAATGATTGGTACACGCTTGAGCCATTCGTACTTCAAGGTTTTGATGACTCTATCAATCACAACAAAGACATGAATAGGCCAGAGTCCCCAACACAAAACTATTGTGGTCTCGACAGACCAAACGTGATTAGGGTACCAGGCAGGAATGGAAAGGGATTCTGTTTTCTCTTCAGTTTTCTTAGACGTAGCTGGTGATACAGGAGCCTTTCGAGGTATCGGCCTATTGAGAATATTGCGAACCGTAGAGGCTGAGATAAAGATGTTCAGCAGTGCCAGTTGGTTTGCAATCCGAATCCGCCCCCAGTTGATGTTTGATTTTGTTATTTCCCATATCAGAGATGCTATTTCCATGGGTGTTTTATTGGCTGGAATACTGGTTTGCTGCTGGTCTTCGATCTTATGAAGCCACCGGTAGAGAGTAGATCTGGCGAGACCAAAATACTCAGTCACCCTGCGCCTTGGTATCTGGAATGTTTCCATTTGCCAAAGGATGAAAAGCTTCTCTCGAAGAGTGTATCGAGGATTCTTCTGTCTTTTCTTGATCCCTTTTTGAAGGATTGATACCTGCATTGTTAGCTGGTCAACCTTATCGCGAAGAAAGATGATTTCTTTATCTTTGGTGTCCACGTCCATGGCAGCAAGCCGTTTTAGGCTTCGCTTGCGAACTCTTCCTGAGAATCGAGCAGCAAGCAAGGCTGCCTTGATGATAAGTGAGACAGCAGCGCTGATAATATCGAGGTTTTTTGTCATGGCATATATTTCATATCTCAAGGGAACCTTAGAAGTCGATTCAAAAGAGGAATTATAGCATTTGATGGTGTAAAATGGGAATTAAGAGTTTGGGAATGTAAATGCTTGCTATCTATGAGGATAGGCAGGTATTCGTAGTGGTCCCATTGTCGCTTGACAGGCGCAGGGATTTTCCATTTGCTCTGCTTTTTAGGCACTCCTGTACAACTTAAGCCCTATTGGGCTTGATTCTTGGAGTCTCAGAGGATATAATAAGTTCTTGGTTTGTCAAGTGTTTAGCTAAAAGGATTTGAGACCTTTTGAAATGCACATAAATGGATGCACCCAACGGGAAGGTGAAACGGAAATAGAAGAATTCAATCCTATCTTATTTTCGAGTGAAATGAAATGTTGAACAGACGCGACTTTCTGAGACTCATTGGCTCAACAGCCGCCATCGCTGTAGCTACACCAGCTTTCTCAAAAAGACAAAGCAAACCCAACCTTCTGATAATTCACACCGATGAACACAATTTCCGTACCCTTGGCTGCTATCGCAAGCACCTTCCCGAAGCCCAAGCCTACGTTTGGGGTAAAGACGCCGTCGTCACCACGCCCAACATCGACTGGCTTTCTGACAACGGTGCTATATGCACAAAGTTTTACGCTACAACTCCGGTTTGCTCCCCCTCACGCTCAGCCTTAGTTTCGGGCCGTTACCCACAGAACACGCCGGTAACTACCAACGGGATTCCAATGAATGACGAGGTTGTCACCTTCGCAGAAATCCTTCGGAGGAAGGGCTACGCTACCGGCTACGCAGGGAAATGGCATCTGGATGGCCAAGGCAAACCACAATGGGCACCGCAGCGCAAGTTTGGCTTTGCCGACAACCGATATATGTTCAACCGGGGACACTGGAAACAGCTTGAGGATAAAGACTCCGGGCCGCGGGTGAAAGCACGAAATGCAAAAGGCCTGCCCTCTTATGATGTAAAGGGTGCCGACGAAAAATCCTTCACCACGGACTTCCTGGCAGACAAGACCGTTGAATTCATAAATGAACACAAGAACGAGCCCTTCTGTTTCATGGTCAGCATTCCCGACCCCCACGGCCCAAACACTGTTCGCCCACCATACGATACAATGTTCGATGATTTGAATATCCAGGCGCCGGCAACCTTCTTCAAGCCCGACGAAAGCGTTCCGGGCTGGGGCCAGAAGCAGAAGAAAAGCTTTAACGGTGCATACATAGCAAAGTATTTCGGCATGGTAAAGTGCATCGATGACAATGTCGGAAAGATTATCGATGCTCTGCGGGCCAATCAACTGATTGAAAATACTATCGTTGTCTTTACGTCCGACCACGGTGATATGTGTGGTGAACATGCCCGGGACAATAAAGGTGTCCCTTACGAAACCTCGGCGAAGATACCCTTTGTTCTTTACTATCCGAACAAGGTCAAAGCGGGAACAATTATCCCCCAATCGCTCGGCTGCGTAGATTTTCTCCCGACCATAATCAACCTGATGGGATTCCAGACGGCGGGCAAGGAACAGGGCCGCGATGCCTCCGGACTCTTCACCACAGCAAGCGCAGCAAAAAGATGGAAAGATATTACCTTCATGCGAGGAACCGGCAAAGGCGACAGTGTCAATTGGCTCGCCGCCGTCACAGTCCGCTACAAGCTCGTATTCTCACCGGTGGACGATCCCTGGCTCTTCGATCTCGAAAAGGACCCCGACGAATTGACCAACTTCTTCGAGGACCCGGCTTATCGCCGGACCGTTCGTTTTCTTGCTAAAGACCTGGTTGCGTATTGCCGCACATACAAAGACCATTACAGCAGCGACCCCAAGATCAAATCCGATCTTGCCTGGGCCGCTGAAGGCACTGACAAATACGTTCCAGCCGTGATCGCTAAGAAACCACGTACTGACAAGAAAACACGGAATACAAAGGAACGCAAAACCAGACGCACGAAAAACAAAAAATAGATTATGGAGATGAAGAATGAAAAGACGCGATTTCTTCAAAGCTTTAGGATTGGGCGCTGCTTGGGCTTTGACCGTAACTCCATTCGTTGGAGCCGCTGGCTCGAAAAAACAAAACCTCAATATCCTGTTCTTCACCGCTGACGATCTCCATTGCGACTCCCTTGGCTGTTTCGGCGGTAAAGTGCCCGGCCTGACCCCGAATCTTGATTTCTTTGCCTCCCAGAGTATGCGATTTGAAAACGCACACGTCACCGTCGCCATTTGCCAGCCAAGTCGAGGCGTCCTCGGAACAGGCCGTTATGGGCACAACAGCGGAATCTTGGGCTTCATGCACACCGACCGTGACATACCAACCATCATGGAAACCCTAAGAAATGCAGGCTACCTCACCGGTGTCCTTGGAAAAGTAAATCATTCAACGCCAAAAGCCGACTACAAGTGGGACTTCGTTCATGACCGGGACGAACTGGGTAGTGGCCGTGACCCGGACCTCTACTACAATTATTGCAAAGAATTCTTCACAAGGTCTCGCCGCGAAGACAAACCATTCTACTTCATGGTCAACTCCCACGATCCACATCGCCCATATCATATTCCCGGAAAACCCATCAGAGGAGCGAAAGAGCCCTCAAAGACATATACCCCCGATGACGTAGCGGTTCCGGGTTTCGTCCCCGACCTGCCGGGCGTCCGCAAAGAGCTCAGCTACTACCTGAATTCCGTCCGCCGCCTCGATGACACCTTCGGCAAAACTATGCAGGCCCTGAAGGAGTCGGGTTTCGACAAAAACACGCTCGTAATGTTCATCTCTGATAACGGTATCGCCATACCGTTTGCAAAATGCAACGCCTACCTTGCCAGCACACGCACCCCATGGATCGTTCGTTGGCCGGGCGTTGTAAGACGAGGCACCGTTGACAGAGAACATTTCATCTCAGGAATTGACTTCTTCCCAACGGTGCTCGAAGCAGTAGGTCTGCCTATACCAAAAGGGCTTGACGGCTTTTCCTTCCTCCCTTTGCTAAAAGGTGAAAAGCAACCCCGCCGTGACAAGGTCTTCACACAAATAGACATGAAAGCAGGTGGAGACGCCGTTCCCATGCGATGCGTTCAGGATAAATGCTTCGGCTACATCTTCAGCCCCTGGAGCGATGGCAAATTCTACTACCGAAACAACAACGAAGGGCTCACCATGAAGGCTATGGTCGAAGCTGCCCAAGCCGACCCCTATATCGCACAGCGCGTCGCAATGTTCCGATACCGCGCTGCCGAGGAGTTCTATGATCTCAAGAACGATCCCCATTGCCTCAATAACCTTGTGGGCGAATCTGATTATAAGAGCGACCTCAGGAAAATGCAGAGCCGGTTGCATGATTGGATGAAACAGACTGACGACCCACTCTTACCGGCCTTTGAAAATCGGAACTCCCCCGAAAAGCTGAAATCCACTCTGATCGATATTTATGGTGATAACTACGTAAAGGCCGCAAAGGGCCGAAAGAATATCTCGAAAGGCAACAAGAAGACAAGGAAGAATAGAAACAGGTAACAGAAAACATTCTTCTGATTCTGCACGAAAGGGGCAATCAAATGAAAAGACGTGAATTCTTGAAGATGGCGGCTATGGGGGCTTTGGCGAGTATGGGCGGAGTATCGTTCGGTGCCGGGAAAAAGACGAAGCCAAACTTCGTTTTCATTATTGCCGACGACTGTACTTTTCGGGACATCGGCTGCTACGGTGGGCAGGCCTATACGCCGAACATAGACAAACTCGCATCTAAAGGGATGCGTTTTACTCAGTGTTTCCAGGCAGCGC
Source organism: uncultured Pirellulales bacterium (assembly GCA_964417935.1). Classification (GTDB taxonomy): domain Bacteria; phylum Planctomycetota; class Phycisphaerae; order Sedimentisphaerales; family Anaerobacaceae; genus NIOZ-UU13. The sequence goes on along the minus strand of CAYQKF010000113.1, from coordinate 5,554 downwards.
CAATGTGTTCGCCGACGCGACACAACATCTATACCGGCCTGTACCCGGTAAAGAGCGGCGCGTATCCCAACCACACTTTTGCCAAGGACGGCACCAAAAGTGTTGTTCACTATCTGAAGCCGCTCGGCTACCGTGTGGCTCTTAGTGGCAAAAAACATATTAATCCACCGGATGTATTCCCGTTTGAATATTCGGGTAAGGGAAATAATCCCGACTTCGAAGTCCTCGACAAGTTTATGGGCGAGTGCAAAGATAACAGGACTCCCTTCTGTATCTTCGCTTGCTCCAACGAGCCACATTCTCCCTGGAACAAGGGCGACGCCTCACGCTACGACGCGGCCAAATTGAAGCTGCCACCTTATTTTGTGGATACCCAAGAGACCCGCGAGAACTTGACGAGGTATCTGGCTGAGATCACCTATTATGATGGACAGGTTGGCCAGGCCCTTGCACTTCTGGACAAGCACAGCCTTGCCGATAATACCCTGGTGATAGTAGTCAGCGAGCAAGGTTCGAGTTTTCCCTTTGGCAAATGGACGTGTTACGATACGGGTTTGCAGTCGGCGTTTATCGCACGCTGGCCCGGCAAGATCAAGCCCGGCACGGTTAATGACGCATTGATCGAATACGTGGACGTCCTGCCGACATATATAGAGGCCGCAGGTGGCACGCCGCCATCGGCACTTGACGGAAAGAGTCTGTTGCCGACATTGCTGGGAAAGGCAAAAGAACATAAAGAATACGTTTTCGGCGAGATGACGACGCGCGGTATTATCAACGGCTCCGAGCATTTCGGTATTCGTTCGATCCGTTCGCGTAGATTCAAATATGTCTGGAACTTCACACCGGAAACAAATTTCCAGAATGCTTGTACTAAGTCGAGCATCTTCAACTCTTGGCGGGACAAGGCGGCAAGCAACTCCGATGCTGCCGACAAGGTTCGCCGCTATGAACACAGACCGGCGGAAGAACTCTATGATATCACCGAGGACCAATACGAGTGGAACAACCTGGCCGACGACCCAAAATACGCAAAAGTCAAAGCAGAATTACGCCGGCGTTTGCTACAATGGATGAAAGCAATGGGCGACAAGGGCCAGCAGACCGAAATGGAAGCATTCGAGCACCAAGCCAAAAACAGGAACAGGAAGACTCAGGGAGCGGGCCGGAACCGCGCGAAAAAAACCGGAAAAAGGAAAACCAAATAGACCCGCTGCAACCAGCAAAAACTCTGCAAGTTACGCACTTATCCTAATGATTAGAAGCAGCCTTTTGGTCTGCAAAACAGGTTCGGGCCACATACGCTTGTCAAGGGCCAATAGTACCACGTGTCGTGCAGTGCAATTATTTGTCAGCAGTTAAACCTTTGTTCTTTAAGAAGTTAATATTGAAAATTTCGTCGGTGATATTGCAGTAAACTTATGATTCACTCATAAGTTGTTTGAAGGCTTTTGAAATTGATTGTTTTTGGCATGAGATTTTCGCAAAGCGCCCACTACCTCTGCCGGAACAATGAGAATTGCCAAGGTTGTCAAGCTGCCAATCTGTGATATGATTTCAGCAGTCCACCAAGGCGTTCAATACAGGCGATATCAGCACTGTCGTCAATTCTATGTATCGGCTCAATTATTCTGCCGAGTGATTGGTGAATTCGTTCATGGTGATAATAGTCGCAATAGTTTTTTAGAACGTATTCAAGTTGTTCGACAGAAGAAAGTATCAGGTAATTCAAACATTCTGATTTAACTGACTTCACAAAACTTTCGGCATAAGGATTCAAGTCAGGGCTCCGAGGAGGAAGTTTCACCGGCTTTATGCCAGAAGATATCAATATCTGGTGAAACTCTTTCGTTTTATATAACGGGCCTCTATCGTGGATTAAGTATTTTTTACTGTTAAGGAATCCGTTTTCATAATCAGTTAGAACCCTTGCTATCTGTTTCATATAGTCACCATCTGGCTGTAGTTTAATTGGAGCAAAGAAAACCTTTCTTGTTGAGAGTTCAATAACAAAGAAGATCGTACATCTCAATACAGTATCCGGCGTAAACAGCACGGTACACTGCTCCAGCATTTTTCTGCTGAGTCTTTTGGCCTTGGCAGCCACTCTCATCCGCTGACGATTCGTTAGCAAAATCCGTTTGTTCTGTTTTTCCTGCTGTTCTACAAGCACACGAACCTGTTCACGGAGGTAATCGATGGCTTTGTAGAGTTCTTTATCGATGCAATAAGCAAGATAAGTGACCAGCGTAATCCATAATTTCTGTTTCATAGTCCGCAAAGGGTAATGATTCAGGGGACATATTGCAAATACTTTCGCCAGGAAAGAATATATGTTCTTATAAGGCAAACAGTTACAGTAAGGTAATATTTACACCCCACGACATATCTATTACACCAAAACAGCCTATAAGTCAACAATATATCCCTATTCAATGCTCATTGTTTCTCGGAATTCTCACAGCATAAAAATCCGACTGAAGCATTACATCACAAGTTAGAATTAAATCGCGTTTAACAAATTTAAAGAAGGACTTCGGCCGGTTAATCCAGGAAAATAATCCGCCGTTTCGCATTTTCTATATGCATATTTTACATTTATATGTTATAATAATGTGTGTTGTGAACGGTTAGGAAGATGAAAAGAAACAGCTCACACAACTCGATTAGAGCGTGGTTTGTTTTGCTACCTATTGTAGTCGTGTGCTGGACTTCTGTCGTTCTGGCGGGACGACCCGGTTGGCATCGCCATGAGGTCAATTGGCCAATGACCGGTGGTGCTTTCGTCAAGGCTGTCAGCTACCCCGAGGGAAACGCCCCTCCACTCCTTTTCAAACAAACTGGAAACCTAACGAAGCCCCCATCGAAAGAATCGGCCTCTAAGCCCACATCTTTATCTACCCAACCGACTACCCCTATAACTGCTAATATCATCGACTCACCCGCTTTAGGCGGTTTTCTCTCTTGGTGCATGGTCACCTTTACAGATGAGCGTTCTGGAGAACTTGAACTCGACGCCGTACCCAGCAGCTCCGTTATCGGCAACTATCTAACCGCCACGCCCCAGACCGATTACGCAATCGCCGTCTTTGATACTGGCGCCGGTGCCCATATAGTGGGCAGCAGCGACGCCGCCAGAGTTGGCCTTTTCGACCATACTCCGGATCTCATTACTTCCAATACGGTCGAGTTCACGGGCGTAACCGGCTCAGCTAATGCTTGGGTCAGCCAGCCGTTGGCTCTCTTTATCGACGGTCTTGACGTCATCAGGTCAAACGGACTGCTTCTTGACACCTCTACCATGGTCGGCGAGTTCAATGTCTCAATCGCTGTGAGCGATCCAATCGAACCATCGATTTCGCTCACCGTGATTGGAACACCTCTTTCAGTCTTTTTGGCCGCAGTTTTCCGCAACGACCAACCAATCAATATCACCCATAACGGGACCAAGCTAACCGCCCCGGATATACGCTTCTACACTCTCGATGACCCACACGTTCCGAGCTACCCTAATACAATACCTCTGGAGCTGCGACCCATCGGCTCGGTCTCCGTCCAATACTTCCCTAACATATTCGATTTCGACATGTTCGACACAGATTTTGGCGCTCCTTTCAGCCCGTCCGTTCTCACGGGATTCTTGCCAATGCAGGGTCTCTTCTTCATCTCCAGCGTGGACCTTACCCACGCCGGCAGAACCTCACTCGACAAAGATGGCTTTATCTTTGATACCGGCAGCAGTTATACCCTCATTAGTAAAGCCATTGGCGCCCGCTTAGGGCTTAATCCAAACACCCCCGAATTCGAGCTCGAAGTACTGATAGCTACCGGGGAAATTATCACAGCGCCAGGCTATTATATAGATTCTCTTGAAGTAATAGCTACGCCGGAATGGCTCACCTTCACCAATGTCCCCATTGTTGTGCTCGACGCTCCTTCGCCTGAAGGTGGAATCCTCGATGGTATTATAGGTACGAATCTCTTCGTGGACTTCAACTTTGTATTTCGTGGCGGAGGCCTGCCCGGACAGGATCTGCCCCGCATTGAATTCGAGCGCCTCCCCGAACGAATCATCGCTGACATCGCACCCGGAGCCGGAGACGGCGTAGTGGACTTGCTCGACTTAGCTACTTTCGCCGCCGCCTGGCTTACCAACTCAGAGTCCTTCAATTGGAACCCAAGAGCGGACATGGCACCACAGACCAGGCCCGACGGGAGAGTTGACCTTCTTGATCTGGTCGTATTCGCTGAATATTGGCTTAGGACCACCGCGCCTTAAGTACATCAAAATCTAATCGGAAAAGCTCAAACACACCACCGCTTTTTTGAATCCGGCCATATATTAATACATCAATTCCTTCTTAGGGTGTGGCTAATTTTTCTGCCAACACATAACATTTTTGGGGCATAGGATTGCGCTCTCGGTCATTGCGAGCAAATTATTACGTGCCTATAAGGCACCGCGGCAATCTCGCATTCGACTGGGTGGCACCCTCAAACTTGTTTGGGGGTGGTGACTTTCAAAATTCAGCCGGTGAAATCCGTGAAATCTGAGGTTGAAAAATTACTGCTCAAGCAGAGGGTAGGCTGCGATATTTCGCACCACTTTGACTAACCACTAAAAACTAACATCGCCCGCACTTTTGGTCGAAAAACCACAAATATCTGGCCTATCCTAACGCGCATCTGCACTTCGACATTCGACATTCAAATTCGATACCTGTCCTCGACACGATCGGGGAACGGGGATTGGACATTCTTTTTTTATAACTTTAGTTCACTTTAGCTCACTTTAGGCACTTTAGTTCACTTTAATTCTCTAATCTCTAATTCTCTAATCCCTACCTTAATCCTGACCGCATTGTAGGTATCATCGATTGCCAGGCGCACGCCCGGTTCTTCACCCTCGCCTCGGCCTTCACCTTCACCATCGCCGTCCGTGTTTCTACAAGCCAACGGCGCAATTAACAAAATGCTCGCAAGCCCGACTGTCAAGAATCTTGTTTTTTTCATAATGCCTCCAAGGTCATCTAATTGTTCAATTTCATCTATCTAAGTTTTACCATTTAAATACTAAGAACAATCACGTATTCTTCTTCTCCATTCTAAATTCTACATTCTAAATTCTCAATTCTAAATCCGCCCCAGCCATTAATGGTTATTTTTCCTAGTTTTCAGTTATTGGAGAATTTCACAACGCATACTCCTCTTCACATCTCTTTTAAGCGGAGATCCACAGAGGTCAAGCTCTTGTCCTATGTCTATGATTTTTAGCCTATAGTTTCGATATTCGAATGGGTTCTGCTTATCGAGCTTTCCTGTTTCACACACTTCGTTGAATACTATGTAGCCGTCACTTATAGTGACGCTGTCAGTAATATTCCCAACTTCTATCCCGTTCTGGTATATCTTCTTTTGGTCGCGCGTTGCGATCAATTCAGATTTGTGCTTGAATAGGAAGTTGAATATTCTTGATGTTGTTTGTTTGGGGTCGATGTCACTAGTCCCAAAACAAGCGAGTTCTCTCAGGCTTCCACGCGGTGGAGCCGATGAT
>CAYQKF010000112.1:0-16867 GCA_964417935.1 uncultured Pirellulales bacterium | reverse complement strand
CGAGCATTTTTGGCCTGCCGCCTTGGCCTCGGACTTTTCGCTCGGCCTCATAACGCCCCGGTTATTCGGATAAGCTCTTAGCGTCCACCCCTTTGAAGCCCAGCCGGAGGGAGAGGTGACTGAGCATGACGTAAAGCGAGGGGACGACCACCAGCGTCAGGACCGTGGCGAAGCCCAGGCCGAAGATGACGACAACCGCCATATTGCGCCACCACTGGGTGGACTCGCTCTTTGTGGCCCAGGTAAAGGTGTGGAAGTCGTATGAGATTCCGGTGGCCATTGGTATGAGGCCGATGATTGTTGTTGTGGCGGTGAGGAGCACAGGCCTCAGTCGCGTGAGGCCGGCCTCTGCGGCGGCGGAGACGATGTCCATCCCCCGCTGTCGCAACTGCCGGGTATAGGCGAGCAGAACGATGGCGTTGTTTACGACAACGCCGGCCAGGCTAATGACACCGATACCCGTCATAATGATACCGAAAGGCAAGCCGCAGATGAGCAAGCCTGTCAGTGCTCCAATAAGCGAGAGGATCACTGTGGTCATGATGATGAACGGCATCTTGAGGGAGTTAAACTGGATGACCAAGACCAGGGTGACGAGCAAGATGGAGATAGCGAAGGCCTTACCGAGGAATGCCCGCGACTCGTCTTCGGTTTCCTTTTCGCCGGCATAGCGGATCTCATAGCCGTTCGGCAGCTCGAGCATTGATAGTCTGTTCTGCACATCTCTGAGCACTTGGGAGCTGAGTCGGCCTTCGGCGTCGGCCGTGAGAGTTACGACGCGTTTCTGGTTGACGCGGTTGATAGTACCGAATCCGCCGCGGTACTCAAAATTACCAAGTGAGCTGAGGGGCACGGCGTTCCCGGATACGTTTGGAATCTGCAGGCAGTACATATCGTCGATATTGACACGCCGGGCGAGGGGAAGGCGTACCGTGATGTCGTACTCGTCGTTGTACTGGCGATAGGTTCCGACCTTTGTTCCGAAGACCGCCATTTTGAGAAAATTCCCAACGGTGGCGGTGTTGACGCCGAGGAGCATGGCGTTGCGGCGATTTGCTATGAAAGCCAGCTCCGGGCGGGTGGCCTCCAGGTCACTGCGGAGGTTGACGATATTCGGCACCTGGGCGATGCTTTGACGAGCCTGGTTACTGAGACGCTCGAGTGTTTTGAAGTTCTCTCCAATGATACGGACGGTGACAGGCGCGCCTGTGGGCGGGCCTTCCTTCTCGCGTTCGACCTTAATCTCGGCGCCGGAGATATCGGCAATATCCTTTCGAATCTCGGCGATTATCTCCATTGAAGGTCGCTGGCGCTCTGCGAAGTCGTAGAATATCAGGCTGATGTTGGCCAGGTGAGGACCGCCGGCACTGGCCATGAGGTCAAAACCGCCGCCCGATGAGCCGACGTTTGTGACAATGTGCTTGATATCGGGCTTGTAAGGTCTGATTCGCTGCTCGATTAGGCGGACGATGCGGTCTGTCTCGTGGATGTTTGTGCCCTGCGGCGTGCGCAAGTTGATGTTTGCCCGTTCAGGGTCGCCCTGTGGAAAGAACTCCGTGCCTTTGCCGATCTTTGCGTAAAGTAGCACCATGCTGAATAAAAGGCATACGGCCAGAAATAAAGTCATAGCGGGATATTCTAGCCCGGTTTGCTGTAGGCGGCGGTAGGCCCTGATAAACCAGTGTTCCCTCCGGTGTGGTTGGGCCGAATGACCGGCCCAAACCGAGCAGATTGTCGGGCTGAACACAAGCGCCACAAAGAGCGATGAGAGCAGGCCGAGTGACAGAGTGATGGGCAGATACTTCATAAAATCGCCCATGATTCCCGGCCAGAACATCAGGGGTAAAAAGGCTCCGACCGTTGTGAGCGTGGAGGTGGTGACCGGCCAGGCGACCTCACGAGCGCCGAGCTTGGCGGCCTCAAAGCGGCTATACCCAAGCTGGATGTGGCGGAAGATATTCTCGACGATGACAATCGCATTATCCACGAGCATTCCCAGAACCAGTACCAGACTGAACAGCACTATCATATTCAGGGTGTAGCCGAGCATCTGAACCAGGAAGAAAGTGATGAGCATGCTGAGCGGTATAATCATAGCTACGATTGTGGCCGAGCGCCAGCCCAAAAACAGCAGCAGCACGCTTGTTACCAAAATCAGCGCTGCCAAGATATTGTTTTCCAGGTCCGCCACGGTGTTGCGGATGTACTTGGACATGTCGAAGGTGATGTCGAACTTCACTGCGCCGGGGACCTGCTGCTGCGCCTTGTCTATGACGGTCCTGATGTAGTCGGAGATATGGACGACGTTGGCGCCAACACGCTTCTGTACGCTAAGGGTGACATTTGCGGCCTCGTTTAGGCGTGAAAAGCTGGTACGGTCTTTGAAAACGGCCCGGACGTCGGCGACGTCTGAGAGATAAATGGGCTTTCCTTCACGGACGGTCAGGAGTAGGTGGTCCACCTCTTCTGCCGTGACAAGCTCCGCGGGGATTCGCACGTTGAACTTTGTGCCCGGGGTCTCCAGACCGCCAGCAGAGATGTTGACGTTTTCCGAGGGGATAAGTGCCAGAATCTCCGGTATCATCAGGTTATACGAGGCCAGCCTGTCGGGGTCGAACTCCAGCCGGATTTCTGGTTCCAGCGCACCGAGCACATTCACCTTTAGTACGCCGGGCACAGCTTCAAGGGTGTCCTGCAAGGTGTCGGCAATCTCCTTGAACTGGACGGGCGAGACGTCGCCGGAGATGCTGATGAGCATGATGGGGAACTCGGCTAAATTTATCTCTTTGATTACCGGTTCTTCGGCATCCATGGGGAGCTCGCCTTTGGCCAGGTCCACTCGGTCACGGACGCGCTGCAGTGCTACCTCGGTCGGCACGTTCGGCGTGAACTCTACGTCAATCATCGAAAGACCTTCGGCGGAGCTCGAGCGAATCTCTTTTATACCCCGTATGCCGTTGAGCTCCTTCTCTATCTTCATCGTGACGGATGTTTCGATGTCTTGCGGTGAGACACCTTCGTACGCCGTGGTGACCAAGATATGCGGTATGGGGATGTCCGGGAATGCCTCGCGCGGCAATGAGAGATAGCTGTATCCGCCCATGAGTATTATGATGAGTCCCAGGACGGCTACGGTGGTTCGGTTTCGAATAGAAGTGTCGGTGATAAGCATAGCGATTATTTGTTCTCTGATACAACGTTTACTTTCTGTCCCGGCGCGACGAAACGATGGCCGGCGATAATCAGCCGGTCACCCGACTCCAGACCGCGTTTCACCTGGACAAGGTCGCCCTTGATGATTCCAAGTTCGACTTCTCGACGCTCGGCCTCTGTGGAATTGACGACATAGACGGCCTTGCTATCCTCCATGGGGATTACAGCCAGCAGCGGAACGAGGATGGCGTTCTTCAGAGTGCGGCGTGTCAGGCGGACAAGCACGATCTGCCCGCTCCTCAGAAGCCGTTCCTTGTTCTCCAGAGTAATTTCCATTCGGGTGGAGCGGGTTTTTGCATCGGCCAGCTCGCTGATGAAAGTAATTGTCCCTATCAGCGATATTTTCTCGCCCTTGACGTCCACAAAGACTCCTGCCTTCTGGCCGACGGCGAAAAACGCAATGTCGCGTTCAGGTACATCCACCACGACCTTAACGGTATGCGTATCCACGACCTCAGCCACCGCCTTGCCGGCATCAACGTACTCCCCCTCCTCGACGAGGAGTTCGTTCAGCACACCGGCTGTGGGGGCGAGGATACTGGTGCGGTCCAGACGGGCGCGGACCTCCTCGAGTCGGGCCTTGCTGATGGCCAGCTGGGTGGTGGCATTCTCCAGGTCACGGCGGGGGGTGGCGTCCTGTTTGACGAGATTCGTCATGCGGTCGAACTCAATCTGGTCGCGCTCGACCTGCGCCTCGGCGATTTCAAACAAGGGTCGGATGAGGTCCGTATTTAGCTGGATGAGCAAGTCCCCGACACGGACTTCGCTGCCCTCCTTTTGGGGGATCCGCTCGATTCGGCCCGAGACCTCGGCAGAGACCGTGACGATGCGGTTCGGCTCGACGATGGCCGGCAGGTCGAACGTGTCGGCAAGCTGGGGTTCGGCAATTACCGTTGTGACCGTGACGTTCACCGGCGGCGCTTCTGTGGGAGGTGCATCCCGTTTTCGCGTCGGCATTTTCGTGATTACGGTCAATATCGCTACGGCAGCGAGAATGATGACCGCCTTTGGGGCGTTCCGCCGGAGCCACCCTTGACTTATCTTACCTGTTCTTGTTTCAGGCGATTGATTGGGCATCATCTGTACCTGTTTCTTTAATTTAAATGGCGGCTCATAATATGAGCCATCGTTACATAAGTGCATTATAGATTCGAGGACAGCGGAAAGCAAGAGAGAACATACGGAACTGGTTATACCTTTGAAGGGTTGTAAATTCCCGCGAGTAAAATCATCCAGCACCAATTGTCTGGTAACGAAAGCGCTTCAATTGGTGCTGGATTATTGTAAAGCTACTTACCCGCGCACAAACGGGAATTTTCAATCGAGAGCACTATAGAATGGCCATTTTGCGCACAATTTCATTTGTAAGCTCTAAAGAGGGCTTGCGTCAAAAACCAGTACCTCAAATGGTTTTAGTTCAAAAGTGTGCTCTCCTCCAGCAGTCAGCACGATCGCATGTTTGTCTATGTTTTTCTTCCAGGGACTCTTGAGAGAATACTTCTCTACAACACCTTTCGGCACCTGTAGCTGCGTCTCCTGTGCAGGTAGCACAGGTGCAGGCAGCTCGAAGGCTTTGCCGATATTTAGGGTGATACTGCCCGGCTTGTCGTGTGGATTGCGCAGCGACAGGATACCTTTTCGCTTCGACCATGAAGCCCAGCCGTAGATTTCGCCCCTAGCCGGGTCGCCGCCTATCCAATGCGTATCCACCAGTACGTCCGCATTGCTGCGTGACCATTGCGCAGCCTCGGCCAAAGCGTCCCAGTCCTGCGGTCGCATAAGAGATTGGGTGATGTACAATTCCTGGCAATCGGTGCCGCCGGCGAAGAATGCCCGTATATCATCCGTTAGAGGCTCGTTCTCATTAGGGAGTCCGTGATTGGCGAACATAATACCCTGGGTCATAAGTGAATTAAGCGGATGAAGCGGCGCGCGGACAACAACGTTATGGTAAGTTTCCTTGTCACGATAGGTGATTTGCTGCTGGCGTTTGGAGCCCCAGCCGTGAGTGCTCCAATCTGAGCCTCCGCGCCAGATAGAGTCACCATACCACAACCAGAAAGGGGACGGCCACGTGCCTGTCGTAATGTTTATGAACACATCGGGCTTAACCAGGCGAAGGTCGCTGATAAGTCTCAGCAGAGCATTCATATCCGAGGCGAATTCACTGTTGGTTCCCGCTGGCCGGCCGCCGACGCCTATACCATCGAACTTAAAGTAGTTCAATTCGTATTCACGGAGCATTTTCGTACATACATCTCGAAACCTACTATAATACGTGCTGCCGGCAAGTGAGAAACCGCTTTTGTTTGTCTCGAAGCCCTGCTGTTGGCCGTACTTGAGCCTTTCCTGTTTGGCTTTGCCATATCCGCCAAAAGGAGAGAGCCAGGCTCCCAGGTTAGAATCGTATTCTTTAGCCGCCTTCTGCAGGTTCGAAAAGCCGTTCGGGAAGCCCTCGTGAAACTGCCACAGTGAAGCGGGGTCATCCCACCCGTCATCTAAAGCAAACGAATCCATTACTACCTTTCGCTGTTTGATTAGCTCATCTCCGAACAGTTTAATAACATTTAGAAAATCATGCTCCAGTATTTTTTCTGCGCCGTAGCCGATATCATACCAGCTATTGTAGTGCAGGAACGGCCTGTACGGGTGCGCGCGTTCACGTTCGATATAATACAAAAAGCCGCGACGTAACTGCCCCTGCGGAACAACGCCTACGACCGAGCTGTGCATAATTGGCTCATCAGGCTTAAGGAAAATGCCATAAGGCAGACTGCACCGGAAACCATGCAAGTTGCCTTGTAATATTTGACTCTTCGATAAGGGGTGCTCGTAAGCAAAAAACATGCTGCCCACTACCACAGGCGAGCCATCCACAGTGCCCATTACCTTCGCGTTCGATTCCCTTAGCTCCAGCAACACTATTTCTTCGAATTTGATTGATTTGTTTGCTGCTGTCAGGGTTACCTCTTGCCGTACATAGTTTGAGCCGTCGCGTAAAATCGCACGCCGTTCTACTTCGATGTTATTGTTTGAGGAGGCCAGCGTAACAGAGATTTGCTTGCCGGCGAATCGTTCCGCCAGTCGGCAGGACTTGCGCCTTGGCTCCAAATTTTTCACGTCCGGCTTAGCAATGATTTTCAAGTCAGAAGCCTTTATAATCCGCCCGCCGTCCAAAACCAGTTTAAAGCATTCGGCCTGCGAAAGTGTGAGCGTGGTACCGGACAGTTTATCCGATACGTACTCCGGCCTGAGTCTCCCTTCAGAGATACTCCATGAACAGGCAATCACTTCGTTTTCCAAAATGTGTTCGTTTTGGCTTATCCTGCCCTGTGCATTACCCGGAGCGGGCCCGGGGAATTCGAGTCCCGATTGTGCCCACCCAAGACCGGCCGGGGATAACATTATCAATACCGCCGCAATGAGAAATAATTTTTTTTGCTTTTTTTCCATCATCTGCCATTCCTTTCCATCTATATAAGTTTTATCAGCAACAACGGCTGCGAAATTACAGGAAAACCACAACCGCCGTAAGTGCCTGAATTCCCTTTACCGTATCCGGCGCCGAATCTCAATCTTTTTCTTATTAAAACTTCATTCCGACCGCTCGGTGTGAAGCCGTTACCGGGGATATTACTCTGCTATGTGCAAAAAATCATTACATTACCTTGGTCTTTACGGGACGTACAAGTTATACTGTTGCTATTCGAAAAATTACAGCAACTCAAATAAATATAAATTTTTGAACGGGGTAAAAAATGAAGATAAGTGCAAGCTACTGGATGTTCGAAGGGGGACTTGAGGCCCGAAAACCGATACCCGAGGCAATGCAGGAAGCAAAAGACTTAGGATTCGATGCCATTGAGCTCGCTATAGCCGGTGAAGGGGTCTTGACGCACCAGGCCACACAGGCCCAGTGTAAAGATATTACGGCCGCTGCCCAGAAAATCGGCATTGAGATTTCAAGTGTTGCCTCCGGCGAAAGCTGGACTTATTCGCCTACCGCAAACGACCCTGAGCACAGGGCGAGAATTATTAACTTCACCCGCAAAGCCCTGCAGATAACAAAATGGCTCGGCACCGATGCATATCTTTTCGTTCCAGGTGCCGTAGATGTGTTCTTTTTACCCGATGCCGAGGTGATTCCCTACGATGTCTGCTACCAAAGAGCCTGTGAAGCTATTAGACAGGTTCTTCCCAGTGCCAAGGAGACCGATGTGACAATATGTATTGAAAACGTCTGGAACAAATTCTTATTAAGCCCATTGGAGATGCGGGACTTTATCGACAGCTTCGACTCAGAAATGGTGGGTGCATACTTTGATGTCGGCAACGTGCTGCTTATCGGCTATCCCGAACATTGGATACGGATTCTCGGTAAGCGGATAAAGCGTGTGCACGTCAAAGACTTTAAGTGCTCTATAGGAACGGCGGAAGGCTTTGTCGATTTGTTGGAAGGTGATGTAAATTTCCAAACGGTCAAAGAAGCTCTTGCTGACATCGGCTATGACGGCTATGTTACGGCCGAGCTGTTACCCTTTGAGCCGGGCAGACCTAAAAAAACAGCACAAGCAATGAAAAAAATCTTCAAATAAAAAGAAATGGCTTGATAACTCGGCTCTGCGGAGAGGGTAAAAATAACCACAACAACGATATTTGGTATAATTTACGCTTGAAGTGAAATGGCTGATTTGGTATAAGATAATTAGTGGCCAACTCACAATAATTCTTAAAATTTTTGAGGGAGGAGTATTATGTGTGGAAAATTGATTTATCTGGTATCTTTAGTTTTGGTGCTGGGTCTGGTCAGTAATGCCGGCGGCGAGATCGCCTCTGCCTCCGCATTGGTTTCGGAGGACTTTGAAACGGGTGATTTTGGCAAATTCCCGTGGCAACATTATGGAGATACAAATTGGGCTGTTACATCCTGGCAGGAACATTCTGGAGCATATAGTGCGCAAGCCGGCGCTATTGAGGACGATGAAAGTACTACTCTACAGGTTAGGCTTGATTGTGTGCCGGGCAATATCACCTTCCATTGCAAAGTCTCTTCGGAGTTAGATTATGACTATTTGAAGTTTTACATCGATGGAGTGGAAAAAGGTAGCTGGTCGGGCGATGAAGATTGGACTGAGGTTTCTTTCCCCGTGACAGAGGGGACAAGAACTTTCGAGTGGACCTATTCAAAAGACGGCTCTATGGCCGAAGGCGATGATACTGCGTGGATTGATGATATAGTATTTCCGGTGGAGGGCTATATTGAGCCCGCCGAAATTCCGTTCAAACGCGGTGTCAACCTAACCGGCTGGTTCCAATACATCTCAAGCGTGCGGCAAATTCAGTTTACTAAATTCACGAAGCAGGATTTAATCAACATCAAGAGTTTAGGCTGCGATGTCATTCGATTGCCCATCGATTTGCACTTAATGACCAACGGCGGGCCGGATTATACGATTGACCCTTTGTTCTATTACTTTTTGGACCAAATCATCGACTGGGCCGAAGAGCTGGAACTGCACTTGATTCTCGATAATCACTCATCTTATCCGGGGTCCACTGATCCAAGCATTGGCAATATTCTGGTCCCTGTGTGGATGCAGATGGCTGAACATTACAAAGATCGCTCGACCTACCTTTACTACGAAGTGCTTAATGAGCCTCATGACATTTCGGATACAAGGTGGAACGAGATCCAGCAAGAAGTCATCGATGCGATTCGCGCGGTCGATCAAAAACACACTATCGTTATTGGCCCGGCAGGATGGAACGGCTACAACAACCTTAAGTTTATGCCCAGGTACAAAGATGATAACTTGATTTACACTTTTCACTTTTATGACCCATTCGTATTCACTCACCAGGGCGCAGGCTGGCCTAATCCGTCACTCGTGCCGCTCGCCGGCGTACCGTTTCCGTACTATGCCGGTGACATACCTGCCTGTCCGCCGGAACTGGAAAACACCTGGATAAGTAGTAATCTTGCAAACTATCAAAATACAGGAACCTCCGAACACGTCAGAGAATTAATTGATATTGCCGTTGATTTTAAAACCGCACGTGATGTCCCTTTATTCTGCGGAGAATTCGGGGTTTTAATGCTCAATAGCAATAACGATGACCGCATCTACTGGTATAACGTTGTGCGAAGCTATCTCGAAGAAAAAGGTATCCTCTGGACAATCTGGGATTATACGGGCGGCTTTGGTCTTTTTGAACGGGGAACCGACGAGATGTTCGACTATGATTTAAATATTCCCCTCGTTGAAGCTCTGGGATTTACTGCCCCGCCGCAGAAGGATTCTATCCTGATGCCGGACGTAAACGAATTTGATATATATCTGGATTATACAGCACCAAAAATCATTGAATCCAGCTGGATTAGTAAAGGAATCCTTGATTATTACTCTGAAGATAATCCGGCATCAGGCGATTACTGCATCCACTGGACAGGAGTTGACCAATATAACAGTATCTCATTTCGTTTTTCACCTGTCAAAGACCTCTCCGTGCTGGTGGATGAAGGTTTTGCAATTGATTTTTGGGTCCGGTGTGATAGTCGGAACGCAATGATTGGCATACGCTTTCTGGACACAAAAACCGACGATCGAAATGACCATCCCTGGCGTATGCTATATACAATTGACCGAAATGTCGCCGTTTGGGACGGCAGGTGGAACCATCTGCAAATTCCACTTAATGAATTTTCTGAACACGGGTCATGGGACAACGACCGCTGGTACGGTCCGGTCGGCGCTTTTGACTGGACTGCCACCGAACGTTTCGAGATTGTATCGGAGTTCCATGATTTGGTAGGAATACATTTTTGTTTCGATGACATCCGCGTGGTCGATCCTAATCCGCCCGGCCGACCCTGAATTGCAGCTTTTTTGACTGTCATAATATGCTTTATATTATGTTCCGACTGCACAATTTATAATTTTCACTATGACAGAACGCTGAGAAATAATACCAGCGCGAAAAAAAAGGACAAACTTCGCATTTATTAAGGCGATTTGTACTTTAGTGAAATGGATAGGCTTAAATGTGTGGGCAATCGTTCGAATGAGAAATCCTGTAAACCTTTCAAGAATCTTTTTGTAGGGGTTGAATATTATGAATATTAAAGAGATGGACAAAGTTACGCCTATGAGAGAGAAATCTTCCCCGTCGTGGCTCGCTTGGCGGAGCCAAGACGCGACAGGCTGCTTGTTTGATAGCTATTCTCGCAGAGCTTTCCTTGGAAAGGCCGGCGCCGGTGCCCTTTTGGCTGGGGCGTCAGGTGTGCTGTCGCCGAATCTCCTTGGAGCCAATGTTGCACCTGACCCAGGGACATATCAGCCTCTCGACCCCGCCAGGAAGGTTCGTATAGGTGTCGTTGGCGGCGGCTTCGGTGCTTCTTTTCAGTGGCACCTGCATCCGAACTGCATCGTGCAGGCGGTCAGCGACCTGCGGACGGACCGCCGAAACAAACTAATGAAGGTTTATAAGTGCGACCGTTCTTATGAGTCACTTGAGAAACTTATCCTCGACAAAGAGATTGATGCGGTTGCGGTGTTCACGGGCGTTCCAGACCACGCTCGTCACTGCATTGCTGTTATGAATGCCGGCAAACACGTAATCTGTGCAGTGGCAGCCTGCTTTACATTAGCCGAGGCAGAGCAATTAAGAGAAGCGAAGGAACGAACCGGCCTAAAATATATGATGGCTGAAACCAGCTATTATCGCCTATACACAATTGCGGCCAGAGACCTATACAATCAAGGGGCCTTTGGTGAGCTGTTCTATAGTGAGGTTGAATATTATCATCCTGTCAATGAAGCGTTCCGAAAGCGATATTGGTATTACAATGGCAAGCACACCTGGCGGTATGGCTATCCTCCTATGCACTATCCGACGCATTCGACAGGTTTCCTCCTCGGCGTAAACAAAGAACGGCTTACCGAGGTATCCTGCCTTGGCTTGTGCGCCCCTGAAATGGAAGGCTACGGTATCGGGAAAAACCAGTACGATAATCCGTTCAATACCGGAGTGGCATTAATGAAAACTGACCGTGGTCATATATGCCGCTGTATTAAAGTCAACGCCGGCACGAATGCCGGTGAACGGGCCCAGTGGTTCGGGACCAGGATGAGCTTTTTTATGCCCAGCTACGTCAGTGGTCAACCGTTTCGTATGCATGGCCCACAGGCGCCGAAATGGACCAAGCTGCCGGATTATTTGCAAAGGCTGCCGAAGTCGATGCGTGTGAAAACCGGCCATGGTAATTCACATACTTTTCTAACAAATGAATTTATAGCGGCGATTGTCGAGGACCGCGAGCCTGTGATCGACATATATGAATCACTGGCGATGACGGTTCCAGGGATTATCGCGCATCAGTCGGCACTCAAAGGAGGCGAACAATTGAAAGTGCCCGGTTTTGACCGTGCGATGAGTTAGTGTTGGACACCGGCCATGTTTTAATCGCAACTACGTCGTTCCATTTCGGAAGTCTTGCGATTTCTATTCTGAGGTTCGACAGAACCCAATAGCTATGTATTTCGTTCAATCTGCCAAATCCAAGACCAAGTTGTTCTGCATGGATAGCTGCGACTTCTTGTAAATACTGCATCAGCGAAACTATCTTAATGTTCCCATTAACTTGACACTCATAGGTTTTAACTGTGAATTTGTCTTCCCGGACCTCCATGGTCTTGGTTAGCCCTCAGTTATTACCATGATAACATTACCTATTGAATCGATGCTATTATCATTACTGTGTGCCGTTTTTGCAAGAGTGTAGCATTAGTGAACACATGATAACTCAATCCCGCACCAATTAGGCGTGAGCCGAAGCTCAATTGGTGCGGGACTCTCTGTGAGGCTTAGATTGTGCTGATGAACGCGAAACAGACCGAATAAACATTGTTATCCCTCAAGATATTTGATATTCTTTTGTGGCTGCCGATTTATCGATGCAGGCGATTGTTCCGAATAGGAAATAACAGGGACTCAGGCTATGACTTCACAAGACAAGCTGGACTACAAGACAACGGTGGAAGATGAGCACTGGCGAAATGAAGAGTTACAATGGGCACGAATTCTTTCCTCAGGAAATCCGGCCAAAGGTATAGTCCTTTTGTACATACAGAAGGCCTGCACTGCGTTTCATGAATTTGAGCCATCCTGGAAAGAAGGTGCCTTAGACGAAGGGCAGGTCGAGTTCTTTCGCAAGCGGTTGGCAAAGCGCGTTAAGCAGATACTGGTAACTATGAAGAACAACGGCCTTGATACGATTAAAGGAGCCGCTGAACTGGCGGAGGTTCTGCGCTCTATCGAATCGGCAAAAACCCTGGATGAATTAGCCGAGCTGACTGAAAAAATGCACTCCGTCAACCACTTGCTGTCGGATTCTTTAGAGGAGAAATAAATTATGAAAGGCATTACCCGTCGAGATTTTGTAAAAAGTACCTTCGCTGCAGGACTCGCAACAGCGTTGCCATACTCGCGTGCACAAGGAGCGAATGACCGCATTCGTGTGGGTTTGGTCGGCTGCGGCGGTCGCGGTAAGGGGGCCCACATACCGTCCTTCGAGAAGCAGCAAGATGTAACCGTCGTGGCCCTGAGTGACCCTGACCAGCAGCGTATGACAGAGGCGGCTAAGATGATCGAATCAAAGTATGGGCACAGGATTGAACAATACGTCGATATGCGTAAGATGTTCGACCGCAAGGACATCGATGTAATCGCTAACGCGACGCAGAACTACTGGCACGGACTTAGTACAATCTGGGCGTGTCAGGCCGGTAAGCATGTCTATGTCGAGAAACCGCTGTCGCATTACATCTGGGAGGGCCGGCAGATGGTCAACGCTGCCAGAAAGTACAACCGTATCGTCCAGTGCGGTACCCAGCATCGCTCGCAGAGTTCCATCGCTAAGGCAATCCAATGGATCCGTGAAGGAAACCTCGGCAGGATCAGACACATCACCGCTTTTGCCAACAAGCCGCGTTCCTCGTGCGGCAGGCGCGACACTCCGCTCCCAATTCCCGATACTATCGACTACGATACCTGGTGTGGTCCTGCTAAGAAGCTGCCAATCTATCGGGACCGTCTCCAATACGACTGTAGCTTTGACTGGAACACCGGTGACGGCGAATCTTGCAACCAGGGTGTCCACGAGGTGGATGCTGCCCGGTGGTGCCTGGGCGAGAAGATGCTCCCCCGCCGGGTGATAAGCCTCGGTGGCCGGTTCGTGTTCAACGACGCCTGCAATGTTCCTAATACGCAGATAATCTATTATGACTTTCCCACGGCCCCGCTGCTTTATGAGGTACACAACCTTCGCAAAGCCAAAGGCTCTGACGAAATGCCTGCATTTCGTGGTGAGCGGGTGGGTGTGATTGTTGACTGTGAAGGTGGGTCGGTAAGTCTCTACCGCGGCCTGGCGTGGGACAACGAGGGCAAACAGGTCAAAACCTTCAGTGGTGGTGGCGATCATTTCGTCAACTTCATTGAGGCGGTCCGCAGCGGCAGTCGGGAAGATCTCAACGCCGAGGTCCTCGAAGGACACATCTCCACCGCTGTCTGCCATACCGGCAACATCTCGTACCGGCTCGGTGTGAAAGCCTCTCGGAAAGAGATGCACGCCCGCGTCCGGGACATCCCGATATTCAGAGACATGTTCGACCGGCTGCTTGAGCACCTTGCGGGCCACGAAATTGACGTTGACGCCAAAACGGTAACGCTCGGGCCATGGCTTGAGATCGACCGGGAGAATGAATGCTTCAAGAATAATGAACAAGCCAACCGTTTGGTTCGCGGCTTTTATCGCGAGCCATACATCGTGCCGGATTTGTCCGTCAGGCCTTCGTTGATTTCCATGGAGTTGCCGGACTGGTCGGGTTGAGAACGGCGCAGGAACCCGCCCGCCGTGGCTCGCTTGCTCGCCGCGATACGACTGCGTCGCAGCGGGACGGAGCCGAGTCGCGACAGGACGATTCCGTTGTCCCTGGGAAGGTTTGATAAGTCTTTCGTGTGGAATGGCCCTTTGACAGAAGCGGTTTTGTTGGGAACGGTCTCGGTTTGCTGATAAGTAAAGATTAGAACAAGAAGGAGGTAGATTTATTATGCCGGGCAAGGGAAGGGTTAAAGTCGGGATTATTGGGTCACAGTTTGAAGCAGGCATTCATGCCGAATCGTTTCGTATTATGCCTGATGAGGCGGAAGTAGTCGCTGTTGCTTCTCCTACACCAGGCAACGCCCGGAAGTTGGCGGATAGGTACGGTATTGCCCGCGTCTTTACCGACTACAAGCAGATGCTCGCTGAGAAAGACATCGAGATGGTGACAATTGCGGCACCGAACTATTTGCATGCCCGGATGACCATTGATATTGCCAATGCCGGCAAGCATGTGGTTTGTGAAAAGCCCCTCTGCATGACGCTGGAAGAGGCAGAGGTGATGATTGAAACGTGCCGGCGCAAAGGGGTGTTGCTGCTGTATGCAGAGGAGCTGTTTTTCACACCAAAGTACGTGAAAGCCAAAGAAATGGCTGACCAGGGTGCGTTTGGCAAGGTCTATTTGGTGAAACAGTTGGAAAAGCATTTCGGCCCGCACGCCCGGTGGTTTTAGGATGTTGAGAAGTCGAGGTGTACGGAGAAGGTGGAGTTACTTATGCTGATTTGCATATGGGCAACGCCTTGCCTACCTACAGCGAATATGGCTATGGCTATGCAGTTGAGAAAGCCCCTACAACCAAGGGATGGACTTATCCCGTATTCGAAGAGCTGTGGAACTATGGTTTTTCGCAGGAATGACAAGGTCGGGTAATCGGCAATCAATAAATAGAATTGGTATTACTGATTCGAAGGCAGGAGCCGAATGGTCCCAAGCTTATATCGACGATGGCCATCGTCGTTTTCATACGGCAAGGCAATAACAGGCGTGCCGTCGCGCGTTCCGACGGAAACATACAAGTCGTATGTGCCGGGTTGCATATTAGGTGCGAAGCCATAGGTCTTCAAGGCCACGGCAAAAGTTGAGGCGATTTTTTTAACCGGGCCCTCACCTTCTCCCCCTACCGACAGGTCACGAAGGTTGAACGATTCATCACAAAAGGCCGCAACGATTCCATCTTCTTCGTCTTTTAGGGTAAACGCAATAAAGCCCCCCGGATAACAGGGTGCCACACCGGTATTGGCCCAGGTGCTTGTGATTTTGAAGGTTTCGCCCAGTCGAATATCTTCGGGGAAAGCGGCCTTCTTTAATTGAATCCGATATCCTATCCGCCGGTTGATTCTCTCTATGATCTGGCGGTTTTCATTAAGCAGGATTCGCGGCCACCAGTGGATTGACATATAACTGGCGTGGTATTCTTCAACAGCCTGAAGCAGAAGCGAGCCATCGCCCCAGGCGTTTTTGCGTTTGCTTGAGCCGTAGTGTTCGTGCTCTAAGATTACGGGCAGCTTCGGCCAGAATTCCTGGGCCATTTCGGTATGAAACCACGAGCGAGGTGGGGGCTGAACGCAGATGCTGTCATCCCGGAGTGTCACGCCTTTGGACAAGGCATAATCGGTGATAGGGAAATGTCTTCCCGGCTCGCCCGGTCCGGCAAAGTCGTCACTGATTGCCAGCAGGGTCTTTTTGAAGTGCTTGCAGTACAAATCCACGTGGATTTTCCGCGACTCAAAATCGAAAGGAAGTTTCGAACTGGCCCAACTGTGTCCTTCGCCCCAGACTCCGAACGAGCCGATATCAATAAATGCAACGTTCGGGTTGCCGTCGTATCGCTTGGCCATAGCAGCCAGAAAGTGGTCAAGTTTTTCCAGAAAGACAGGGTCATTGTAATCGGGCTCCCAGAACGGACCATCTTCATCCACGCCCTTGCCGACTGTAAAATTGTATCCCTTCGCGCCGGCATCATAGACCCATTTGGGTGTCGCCCATCGCATCCAGGATTCGGTGCTGCTTATGCGAAGGGCAATTTGCTTACCCTTATCGACCCAGCGCTGGGCGGGCGTGTCCAATAAAGACCAGTTGAATTTGTCTTCCTGTGGTTCGAGGAACGACCACGGCACTCGCAGATAAACACAGGAAAGACCGGGGAAGTCATCGAGCGTGTCGGAGGGCTTTAGCTTCGAGCCATAGTTGGTTATGATGTTCGAATAAAAGTGCATCGTCCAACCCATTTGTGGGTTAACGAGTGCTCGACCGTGATCGACCGGTTCTACAGTTTGTACATTTGATTCTTGCGCCGGTGAGGATGTAGCAGCCAGAACCGTAACACCTAAAAGAAAACATAGAAATCTATTCATAATAATATCGTCCTTATGCCGTTTGTACGTTGTTCTAATACCTCTAATCATCGTTTACTGTATCCATTATAGTAACTTCCCACTTTTTTGCACCATGCTTTCGAGTTTTGGCGATTTTCACACACCTCCAATAATAAAAAAGCGGCTCCCCAAAAACCCAGAGCAGCCTTGGAAAAAAGGCTAACTTTCTTTCCTCTCACCTCGGCCGGGAAATAAAAAACGACCCGTCCCCTCGACTTGATAGGGATCATTCGATATCAGGGTGATAGTGAAAAAGAAGAAGCGAAAATACAAGACAGAAATTGAGGGTGTGACAAATTTTTCTGGCGCTCAAAATAGGTAATCTGTAGAATGTAGGAA
>CAYQKF010000111.1:0-17474 GCA_964417935.1 uncultured Pirellulales bacterium | reverse complement strand
TTCAAGTTTGACTCGTCATAATCCACCCTTTCCCACCCATAACTGACCGGTTACTATTTTTCCTGTTTTTGCATTGCAGGAAAAAAGGATTTAAGGTATAATACTTTATTAATAAAATTGCATTCAGATTGAGAAAATACGAAACTATATAGAATAGAAGATTTACTTCGAGTATCTCGTAAATTTGCAACAAAATGTCGATGGAAAGGAAAGGTGGTTATATGAACAAATCAAAAGGGTTTACGTTAATTGAATTATTGGTTGTAATCGCCATTATTGCCTTATTGATGGCGATATTGATGCCGGCCCTGGCAAGAGCGAGGAATCAAGCGAGGACGGTTACCTGTCAGGCCTTACTGAAACAATGGGGTGTTATCTGGACGATGTACTGCGAAGACAACGACGGCTATTTCAGTTCAGGCATCGGCGTCGGCTGGAATCGTGGCGAATGGATAATTTGTTTACGAGACCAGTACGAAACAAAGACAAACATTCTACGCTGCCCAATGGCTGTTAAAAGGCTCCCTGGTGGCCAAGAATGGGGTGGTCCGTTCAACACTTACTTTATGCCGGTAGGTGGAAAAGGCAGTTCAGGAGGCGGCGAAGAAATAAGCTATGGAGGCAATAACTGGATTTATCATCCACCGCCGGGAACTACAGCAATTCAATCACGCCCCACCGAATGGAACTGGAGGACACCTAATGCCAAGGGCTCAGCCAATGCGCCGGTGCTTGGAGATTCAATGTGGAGGGGAGGCGGGCCATACGAAAACGGTACACGCGGCGACCCTCCCGAATACGATGGTCAGTGGGTCAGCTATAGCTCGGAAATGAAGCATTTCGCCATCAACCGACACAATGGATTTATCAACCACGTTTTTATGGACTGGTCCATCAGAAAGGTAGGGCTTAAGGAGTTGTGGAAGCTCAAATGGCACAAAGAGTACAACACTAACGGCCCCTGGACAACGTCAGGCGGTGCTCAGGCGAGTGACTGGCCGAGCTGGATGAGAAATTTCAAAGAATATTAGCGAAAATAAGAAGCCTTGCGGTTATAAAACACATCTTGTACTCTGGCAAAAAAAGAAAGCACGGCTACATAGTTTTTGTCAGATTGCAGGAGAAATATATGAACTCAAGACAAATCAGCCGAAGGGACTTTTGGGAACGGAAGATTTCTTTACACCTGAACGTAAAGATAGAGGGCTTCCCGAAAGCACTTTAGGTCTGCTCCACTGAAGGATTTTGCCTTGTGCGGTTTGTCCACCCATACAATAAAAGCCTGTTGAAAGAGGCCGAGCTACTTCCACTTGCATTTGCGTTGTGTCAGGCGGTGGTTGCCGTGGCAATCGGTACAATATTTTTCCTTGACGGTGCCGGCTAAGAGAGGCTTGTGTTGTTCGGTGTCGATTTTATCCCCGGGATGACAGCCCATACAGAACGGATTAATCTTCGATAGAGGATACATAATACCCGGCGGCGTTCCGTTTCCACCTGATGCCCAGGATTCGTCGGCGATGTGTTCGTCGCAGTTGCCGTGACAATCCGCGCAGCCCATGTTGGCCCGTGCATGAGTAACGGCGATGTCCTCATCCATGTAGTTGATATGGCAGACAAAGCAACGGCTATTGTCGGCCATCGATTCGGTGGACGAATCTTCGTCCGGGTCATCATCAAGTAACAATAGAGGTTCATCATCAAGCAGCAGCGGTGGTTCATCATCAAGCAGAAGCGGTTCATCATCCGTTACAACTTCCGGAGCTGTCACGGCCTTCCGGCCGGCTGCCGATTCCAGGTTTGTCTGCTCTTTCTGCGCTGACTTTACTCGCTCACAACCCGTTCCGGCAAAAGCCACTGCCGCCAGGATGAGCGTCAAGAAATAGTATTTCATACCTTCTACCCTTGTATTGATTTAAACGGCGAGTGCAGCAACAAAAGAGTTATGCTCAGTTATTTTTTAGTGCTGGACGATTAGACGTATTCCCAGTTCCTGAGCCATTGATAGTGCAGCGGCAGTTTCGCCCATGCCTGTTTGGCGGCATTCTGCAGTTCAGCGGTTTCCCGGACGTCGAGTTCACGGCGTTCCATCACGGCCCTGGCCACATTGTCAACGTGTTGAACGCTGTTCAGGCCCGGAATTGGGATTACGGTGTTACTGTGCAGAATGTATCGGATAGCCAGACGTGCACGCTTGTAGTTCTCTTCTTGGTCATCTCTGAACAGTGAGCCGGCCGCAAAAGGCTTGATGCCGAAAGCGCCAACGTCGCACTTCTTGAGTGCCGGGAACAGACTGTCTGTCTGAGCCCTCTTACTCATAGTGGTGAAGGGGAAGCAGACAACATCAACCTGTGGGAAATACTCGATCATAAACTTGATCCATCTGCGGTCGTGTGTTGAGAAACCGATGAAACGAGCCTTGCCCTGCTTTTTGGCTTTCTCAAGAGCATCGACAAGCTCACAAGCCGTGTTGAAACTGTGTCTTCCACCCGGCTCGTAGCAGGTTACGCGCCACAGATCGGTGTATTCCTGGCCGGAATCGCGCAGCAGTTCGTCGAGGGATTGAAGTAGCTTCTTTGCGGTGCGGAATTCCTTCTTGCGCACCTCCTTGGCGCCGTGGGAAAGGGCGAGGTACATCTTGTCGCGTCGTCCCTTCAGAGCTTTGGCGTCGCGCTTGACCTCATTGTCCCAGCAGGCGTCGATGTAGTTTATGCCGATGTCTATGGCACGGCTAACTATCTCATTGCGTTCCTGCTGGTTGCTCCTGGAGTGCCCGCCGAGGCATACGGCCGAGACCATAAGATTGGTCTTGCCCAGCCGGCGATATTCCATATTCGGATTGTAATTAAGAATCCTGGATGTGTTAACAATCGACCCACCGACGGCCTTGTTGCTTTGGCCAATGGCGCCGAGACCCACAGCCACACCCGCTGCTGCCACCGCACTATCACGCATAAACTGGCGCCGAGAAACTTTAATATTGTCCATTGTTTGTCTCCTTTTGTAATCTGAGAGATTGTCATCATGATTTAGGTAATGGCTTATTACTCTGCAATTTAAATAGTGCGTTTATCTCGTCCTCCGAAAGAGCACGGTCGTAGATACGCACATCGTCGATAAGGCCTTTGAATCGCCTGCCTATCCTGACATCTAAATCTTTGCCGGTGTTAATGGGCCAGAGGTCTAAAAGGCCGATGTCATGGATTTCCGCCGGCTCGCCATCCTTATACAGTTTGACATCATCGTGTAGATTCGGCAGCTCGGCCTCCACCACTACCGCTGCAACATGATGCCACGCATCATCGTGGACCGCATCGTTAATATAGAGATACCCACCGTTGGGTCTTACACCTATACGTCCCCTGATGAATCCGTATATCCACATCTGACCGAAATCATCCGAGCCCCAGGATATGATTTCGCCCCTCGATGTTGTCGTCCTGAGCCAGGCCGCCACGGTTCGAGGTCGCGTGCCGGTAACGCCCTTGTATTTGGTTATCTCTATATAACCATCTTCACCGTCGAACTTCAGCGCCTTTCCTACCCGGCCTGAGGCCGAATTTTCCTCGAACGACAAACCTCCCTTGAGCGTGCCCTTACGGCGATGCTTGGAAGAGTCTGCAGCAGTTTTGCCCGATACCTCATCAAATTTCCACCAGGCGGCAAGATTCGGGTCCGTGTCAAGGGTTATTGGCTTGTCTTTGGCCACCGCAGTGGAATTTATCTCCATCAACCCGGAGCTATTAATGACCAGACCCAAAAACAAAACAACAGAGGACAAATAAAGCAAATTTCTACACATAATACCTCTCCTAAATTTCATATTTCCCATTTTGAACCTGCTCGGCTTTACCGCTGAGATTCAATTTTGCTAATATATCAAATCTGTCTCGGAAATTCAACTGCTATGGCTTTTTTTTGCATTTTTTTATGCAAGCGAAGCTATATATCAACCCCGAAAAATGTTTTGGTCTAACTAGTATCTGTTGCGGAAAACAAAAACCGACGATGTCACCCCTGCGAAAGCAGGGGTCCAGAACAAAAAAGCTGGATTCCCGCTTTCGCGGGAATGATAAATACTGTTTCCGCAACAGGAACTAACTAAGGGAGTTGAAAAACAAAACAAGATTTGTTATACTATTGGTCTGTTTATGAATGTAACGATTGTTTGGTTAAGATGAAAGGAAATGAATATGAACAAGACAAAACATAACATTAAGCTCTGGATGTTGGTGTTCGTGGTGCTGACTTGCTTGGTGGGCAGAGTTGTGAGCGCCAAATCCGGCGTTGTTCTCAAAGGGAGCAAGGGGCCGGGCAAGGGTAAACACATTGTTTTTGTCATTGGTGACGAGGAGTACCGCTCGGAAGACTCAATGCCCCAGCTTGCCAAGATATTAGCTGTGCGGCACGGCTTTAAGTGCACGTTGCTGTTTGCCATCAATAAAGAGACCGGCGAGATAGACCCGAGGACGCTTGATAACATTCCAGGTCTCAAAGTTCTCACAAATGCGGACCTGATGGTAATGTTTCTACGTTTCCGTGAGCTACCTGATGAGCAGATGAAATACATCATTGACTATACGAACTCCGGTAAGCCGATTGTTGGTTTGAGGACATCGACGCATGCGTTCAATTACAGGAAAAACAAAAACAGTCCCTACGCCAAATACAGTTTCCGAGATAAGGAATTTGACGGCGGATATGGAAGACAGGTTTTTGGTGAGACGTGGATTAACCACTATGGACATCACAACAAGGAAAGTACACGTGGACTCATCGCAAAAGGTATGGAAAATCATCCTATTGTCAAGGGCGTTGAAGATATCTGGGGACCTTCCGATGTTTATGGCTTAACAACACTGACCGGTGACAGCAAGCCTTTGATTATGGGACAGGCTCTTTCAGGTATGGAGCCGAAAGATAAACCTAATCCGGACAAGAAACTGTTGCCCGTGGCGTGGACAAAGACCTACACAGGCGAAAAAGGCAAGGCCTCTCGCGTTTTCACGACGACGATGGGACACTCGTTTGACTTCAAGAGCGAAGGTTTTCGTCGCCTGCTTGTGAACGCCTGCTACTGGGCGATGGAAATGGAAGATAAGATTCCGGCCAAGAGCAATGTAGATTTTGTTGGCGAGTATAATCCTAATCAGATTGGTATGGGCGGCCACAAAAAAGGCCTAAAGCCGTCAGACCACAAGCTCGAATGAGTCATAACCCCATATTGGTTGATGGTGCGTAGTTATTATGCCGTTTTCGGTGTTTTTTACTTGCTGCGATAGGGAAACTTTACTGGTTCGGTAGGCAACATCGGGCGGTCGAATGTAACAATCCGGCCCAGTCGGGTGTCGATGGTGTCTACATCGGATACATTGGCGCTTCCCAGATGTTTGTCGGAGAATCGTAAGTTTCTTTCTTCACTTAGTGTAACGGTCTGAACATACATCCAGTTAGCCGGCGTGAACGTCAGTACTTGGGCACTCTTTGGGTTTACGTTCGGATTGCCCGGGATTACCGTCAAAAAGACCGGCTCTGTGGGAGGCATCCGCAGCACAACACGTATAGCAAATCTTCCATCTGCCTGTTTTTGTGGGGCGGAAATCCACAACGCATTATGGCAGCCGGGCAGCCAGCGAGTGCCACCGAATTCGTAGGCGCCAGTGTCGGGCGCTTTGCCTCGGTATCCATCGGTAATTCCCACAATGGGCCTGGCGGCATCAACCAACGGCGAGTCGGCCTGCGGACGAAAGTCTCGTCCGGCGGCGTCGGCGAGCATCAGATTACTGCCGCGATAGTTGTTCTCCATACGTCCTAACGGCGGAGATTTTGTTCTCTGCCAGGTGAATGTCCCGGTGATGATCGATGCACAGTTGTTAGCAATGTGCGTATGGACATTCTGTTTATCAAGAAGGTATGGATGTTGTTTTGGGACCCATGGTTTGAATGGCTCGGCACGGCTGGGGGCGATGATATCTATCTTATCGTTATATAAACAAGTGTTATTGAAAACGCGGTTTTGGTCACCTTTGACAATGATGCCCTTCTCACTACAGTTCCAGACTACATTGTGGTGGACAAGAAGGTTGCGAGTCAAGTCGTCGCCGCGAATGCCGTTGCCGCCCCAGTTGAATGCGTTGTGGTCGTGTACCCAGTTGTAGCGGATAACGGTGCCGGCCAGTCGGATGCCGTTAGACTGTATCAGCGAGCCGTCACTCTGCACAAGCCCGGCGTGGTGAATATAGTTATACTCAACGAGCGACGGGCCCTTCGAGGGCAGTACGAGTCCCTCGGACGAGCCGATGTTGAACATGGTGCATCGGCGAATAACTGATGTGGCGGATGCTCCCATGTTGACGCCAAGCCCCCGAATCAGGCCGTGCCAGTCGATGTCGTGGAACAGGCAGTTTTCGAGTGTGTTGCTCGCCCCAATCATCGTAACCGCGGGCCCATCACTATAGACCACACTGCAGTTGCGGATAATGTTGTTACTGCCGTCGACTAACGTCAGCGGCGCAGGGTCGAGACCATGCGCCCAGATGGGGAAACGCAGGTGGCAGCCGTCAATTACATAGTGATTGCAATCGATAAAGCGAAACGTCGCACCGAAGAAATAGAACCCTCGCAGTTCAATGAATTCCCGGTCGTATGCCTCGAAGATGTAGTCGCGGACTTTGGCCTCAACGTTATGTCCGGCGGGGTTCTTGCCGTCCGGTGACCACAGGTAGAGCGTGCGACTGTTACGGTCGAGGTGCCACTCGGTGGGAATATCCAACGCTTCCAGTTTGCCGGCTAAGAAGTAACGGTCGAAGCCCTCCCACTGCCGCTTCGAATCCAGGCGGCTGGACAGGTTGCGGTTGTAGGTGAACCGGTCGCTGCCGGCCTTGTGATTGCGGACGATTCGTCGCCAGGTTTGCCACGACCCAACGTTAAGTGTTGCGGTCGCACCGGTCCAGTCAATGCCGGTCTCGGCCAGAGCCGGGTCCACCATAGTCCCGTACTCGCTGCCTTTTCCTGCGGTGGCCCAAACGCTCTTATCGAAACGCTGCTCAAATCGCATGTTCGGCCAACGGGCTTCAATCATCATCTGCCCATCGACGAATAGCTGGTCAAACTCTTCGGGCACTCTGGTTTTGTAGATATGGCCCTTGTGGATGGACCACGTGGCACGGCCATCTTGGCCGTGTTTTTCACGGGCTGGAAGCCCGTGCCACGGTTTGGTCCCGGACAGGATAACCACCTCGCCCGGCCAGGCTTCAAAGCGGATCGGCTTTTTCTTGCTGCCGGAGCGTCTCGGACGAACGAGTTTGCGATAGGTGCCGCCTCGCACGTAGCAGGTATCGCCGGCGACCATCTTATCTGCTGCCTTCTGGATTGTGCGGAACGGTTTTTCTCTGGTACCCGGATTTTTATCGCTTCCGCCGGTTGACACATAGTAATTTATGGATTCCTGCATTCGCAGGTTCGCCAGACCTGTTGAACACAGGCTCAGCAAACATCCGACTATTAATGCAGTGATTTTCATAATTCTCTTACCATTATGGATTCCCGCTTTCGCGGGTCTGACAATATGATTATTGCCGTTTTTGCAGAAATGTCAACGGAAACGCAGACACTCTGTAAGATATTTTGACCAAAAGCGTCCAAATTAGTTGTATCTTTAAGGTAAATTTAGTATTCTATTGAGATATAAGCTCAGAGATGTGTCTGAGTCAGAGATACAGGTTTGAGGAGAAAGTTATGGAACAAAAGCAAAGCCAGTGGCACGGGCTTCCAGCCCGTGAAGAAACGGCCAAGTCTGTCCTGAGCGGAGCCGAAGGGATGGCCGTGCCACAGAACAATGACTTGACCCGGCGCGAGTTTATGCGCGATGGTGCGATGGCCGCAGCGGGTCTGGCTGTGGGGCTCGGCGCCGCGAGCGGCAAAAGCGTATATGCTGAGAATGCCAAGAGCAAAACCCGCAGTTACAATCCTGAAATGGAATATCGGAGGCTTGGGAAAACCGGCCTGTGGGTCTCTGTGGTGTGCCTGGGCGGACATTGGAAGCGCATCGATAAGATGATACCAGACGTGTTCGAGAGCCAGAAATGGCTGAGCGCAAAGCTCCATAGCGAGGAATTCAAGAAGAATCGTCATGATGTCGTTACCCGGTGCATCGAATCGGGCATCAACTACATCGACGCCTGCACATGGCAGGAGGTAGTAGCCTATGCCGAGGCCCTAAGAGGCAGACGGGACGAAATGTACTTCGGCTTCTCATGGTACCAGGAGGAGATGCGAAAGAAAAATTTCCGCACGGTCAAAGCGCTGCTGGGAACACTCGATAAGGGAATGCGCGAGGCGAAACTCGATTATGTGGACGTCTGGCGCATCACAATGCTTTCGCAGAGCGGAAGACATACCGAGAGCGAAGTTGACGAGATGATGAACGCCCTTGAGAAGGCCAGGAAACAGGGCAAGGTTCGCTTCACGGGTCTGTCCTCGCACGACCGCAAGCACATCAAATGGATGATTGAGACTTACCCGAATGTGGTTCAGGTCGTCTGCACGCCCTATACGGCCAAGAGCAAGGTGCTGCCCACCGACAGCGTTTTCGATGCGGCCAAAAAGCACGATGTAGGCGTCTTCGGCATCAAGCCGTTCGCCGGTAATTCGCTGTTCAAGGGTGACAGTTCGCCCAACAGTCCGACAGCGGAAGATGATGACCGGCTGGCACGTATGGCCATTCGCTATATTCTTTGCAATCCGGCTATGACGGCGCCTATCCCGGGCATGATAAACACCCACCAAGTGGATAACATGGTCAAGGCCGTCAAAAATCGGCGCAAACTCGACGTGGCTGAGGCAGAGGAATTAGAAAAGGCTATGGATGAAGCCTGGGCAAAGCTGCCGGCCCACTACCAGTGGCTGAAGGACTGGGAATACGTGTAGAGAAATGGTGGGGCATCCATTCTCCGTAGCAGAGCTACTGCGAAGGATGAAAGCCCCACCCTACGTTACTGAATCATTGCGTGACGATAACGCTTGAATCGACGATGCAGAATGTGAAGGTTGCGAAAGCATCAGCCGACACGCCGGCTGTGTTTAACAGGAGCGGTCTTCCACCGATTTCTCGTGTGAATTAATCTTCTGAGTTCCTATGGAAAGGACAGGAAAATGAAGCACAGTAAGCCAAGGAAATGGTTGTTTGCGATGACAAATACCGAAGGAATCGTGTGTCTTGTGGTAACAGCATTAATGGCTGGTTGTGCCTCAACAACTGCTGCGGATAAAACACAGCAGGAAAAACAGAGGATAAACAAGCTGGTCATCCACGCCGACAAAGGAAAGGAAACTATCAACAGGAACATTTACGGTCACTTCTCAGAGCATTTAGGCAGGTGTATCTACGGCGGTTTTTGGGTCGGTGAGGATTCTCCGATTCCGAATACACGTGGCATTCGCAATGATGTAGTCGAGGCATTGAAACGAATGAAGATACCGGTGCTGCGCTGGCCGGGCGGGTGCTTTGCCGACGAGTATCACTGGAAAGACGGCATCGGCCCACGTGACCAGCGCCCGACAATGGTCAATACCCATTGGGGCGGTGTAACGGAGAACAATCACTTCGGGACCCACGAGTTCCTTGACCTGTGCGAACAGTTAGACTGCGAGCCGTACATATGTGGCAACGTGGGAAGCGGCACCGTGCTGGAGATGCAGCAGTGGGTCGAGTATATAACTTTTGATGGCAAGAGTCCGATGGCGGACCTGCGTCGCGAAAACGGGCGGGACAAACCCTGGAAGGTAAAGTACTGGGGGGTAGGTAACGAAAACTGGGGCTGCGGCGGCCATATGGAGCCTGAGTATTATGCCAACCTGTATCGCCGCTTTGCCACATATCTCCGCAAATTCGGTGATAACCGGCTTTTCAAAATAGCATGTGGAGCAAGGAAGTCAGATTACCACTGGACCGAGGTGCTAATGCGCGATGCGGGCGGACGTATGAATGGTCTGGCTCCCCACTACTATTGTGGTTCGGGCAAGAAAAGCCGTTCAGCTACCCAATTTAATGAAGAAGATTGGTTCGCTCAGCTTCAAAGAGCACTGCTCGTGGATGAAATTATCTCAAAGCATGCAGCTATTATGGATAAATACGACCCGAAGAAACGTGTGGCCATAATTTTTGACGAATGGGGCGCCTGGCACCAGGTCGAGCCGGGAACGAATCCCAGATTTCTTTACCAGCAAAATTCATTGCGTGACGCCCTCGTGGCCGGTCTCACCCTTAATGTCCTCAACAGTCACTGCGACCGCGTTAAGATGGCAAACATCGCACAGACCATAAATGTTCTACAGGCGATGATTCTGACCAAAGACGAAAAGATGGTCCTGACGCCGACCTATCACGTATTCGAGATGTACAAGGTCCATCACGACGCTACGCTGCTGCCCATTGAGCTGCAGTGCCGCGATTATCAATTCGGCGACGAACAAATTCCTGCAATTAATGTTTCGGCATCGAAAGATAAATCAGGCAGGATTCATATATCGCTTTGCAATCTGGATCCCAAGAACTCAGCACGGCTTGTTTGCGAACTTCAAGGGACCAAGTTTAAGAAAGTCTTCGGACGTGCTTTAACCGCTGATACTATGACCGCACACAATACCTTTGATAAACCGGAAGTAGTCAGCCCTGCTGCCTTTGATAACTTTCAGTTGAAAGGTAATATTTTAACAGTAACACTGCCGTCCAAGTCGGTAGTGCTTTTGAGAATTGAATAATTTGCACTGTGGACTAAGTAGTGGAGGTACTTATGCCAAAAAATATTAATAGACGCGATTTTTTAAAAGCTTTGGGCGTTGGGATGGCATCGTTGACATTGCCGGGATGCGCAAAAGGTTTGCAGTTGTCTGGCGGCCGGGAAGGTACAAAAAAGCCGAACATCGTTTTCATTATGGCCGACGATATGGGCTACGGTGACCTCGGCTGCTACAATAAGGATTCGAAGATTCCCACGCCTAATATGGACAGGCTTGCGGCCGAAGGTATGCGTTTCACCGATGCCCACTCGCCCTCTGCGGTCTGCACCCCCACCCGATACGGTGTGCTCACCGGCCGCTATTGCTGGCGAAGCCGCTTGAAAAGGGGCGTTCTCGGCGGTTATTCCCCGGCCTTAATCGATATTCAACGGATGACGGTCGCCTCGCTCTTAAAACAGTACGGTTATGCCACTGCGTGTTTTGGCAAGTGGCATCTTGGCTTGGGCACCGACAAAAAGACCGATTACAATAAACCGCTTACCCCCGGTCCCAACGCACTTGGCTTCGATTATTTTTACGGGATTCCCGCCTCACTGGATATGACTCCTTACTGCTATATCGAGAATGACCGGCCCGTGGCCAAACCAACATTGACAACCGAGGCTGGCAAAGCAAGTGAAGATGGATGGTGGCGGGCAGGAGCAATCGCTCCGGGATTCAAGCACGTGGAGGTTCTGCCAAGGCTGACTGAAAAGGCTGTTGAGTATATTGATAAACATACCGCCAAATCAAAGGATAGACCGTTCTTTATGTATTTTGCACTGCCGGCGCCGCACACTCCCATCGCACCGGCGGACTTTGTCAAAGGCCGCAGCAAGGCTGGCGGCTATGGCGACTTCGTCGTCGAGGTGGACTGGACCGTCGGTCAGGTTGTCAAGTCTCTGAAACGCAACGGGCTTACTCGCAATACGCTGATTATTGTCACCAGTGACAACGGCTCACCAGGCAGGACAAAAATCAAGCGGGACCCATATTCGATTATCGAAATTTACGGCCATTATCCGAGTGGTAATCTACGCGGCATCAAAGCCGATATCTGGGACGGAGGCCATCGTGAACCCTTTATCGCTCGTTGGCCTGATAAAGTCCCCGCCGGCACTATCAGCGATGAGATTGTTTGCCTGACGGACCTGATGGCAACCTGTGCGGCGATTGTTGGTGCCGGTCTGCCTGATAATGCCGGCGAAGACAGCTATAACATACTGCCTGTGTTATTAGCTCAAAAGCTGGCAGAGCCGGTCCGCGAAGCCATTGTGCATCATTCCGGCTCAGGTATGTTCTCCATCCGCCAGGGAAAGTGGAAGCTCATATTAGGTCGCGGCTCCGGCGGTTTCAGCAAACCCAAAACATATAAACCAAAGCCGGGTGAGCCGAAGGGACAGCTTTACAATCTCGAAGAGGATTTCGCCGAGAGCAAAAACCTATGGAGCGAGCACCCGGAAATCGTTAAAAAACTGACGAATCTTCTGGAAAAGTATAAAGAACAAGGCCGCACTCGCCCACTCTAAAGGCCGCCAAAGAGTTTTGAAATCAACAGGAGGAAATATATGAGCTTGAGAAGTTACACACGCCGTTCTTTTCTAAAAGCCCTCGGTGTGGGAACGGCAACACTGACGCTGCCGGAGTTGACAAATGGTATGTCAAGACCGGCACAACAAAACAGGAAATATCCCAATCTACTAATCATTCACACCGACCAGTTAAGCTGTTGGGCCCTTAGTATCTATGCAAAGCAGCTGACTCGCACGCCGAACTATGGGAAGATCCTCGTGAAGACACCACATATCGATTCTATTGCCGAAGAAGGTGCTATTTTACATAACTTCTTTACCAATAGCGCAGTGTGCACGCCGTCCCGTGGCTGCCTCGTCACCGGCCGCTATCCCCACGCCCACGGCGCCTACAAAAATAACATCGAGATGAATCGAGATGAGGTAACTATCGCTCACATCCTGCAAAGCAATGGCTATGAAACCGGCTATGCAGGAAAATGGCATCTTGACGGCGAACCGAAACCGGGCTGGGTCAGGCCGGAGCGTTCGATGGGATTTGCGGACTGCCGTTTTATGTTCAATCGCGGACACTGGAAGAAGATAGTCGAACAGCCCGAGGGAAATCCAGAGGTATCACCCTATAAAGTGATTGGAGACGAAAAGACATTTACCACCGACTGGCTTGCCGATAAGACGATTGAATTTATAAAAAAGCCAAGAAGAAAACCTTTCTTTTATATGGTGAGCATCCCTGACCCACATGGGCCGTTTACCGTCCGTGAGCCGTATATGAGTATGTATCAGCCCGAAGATATGACTGTTCCGAATAACTTTAAAGAATCATCGGCAAAGAAAGGCCGCAAGATAACAGCCGAGCAAATGCGAAAGCACAAGGCGCATTACTGCGGCCTCGTCAAGTGCATCGACGATAACGTCGGACGCATCCTTGATGTCCTGAAAGACATGCGCATTCTCGATGATACAATCATTGTCTTCACGACCGACCACGGTGAATATATGGGTGAGCATGGTCTCTACGGAAAAAACCAATGGTACCGAACCGCATACCAAATTCCGTTTACAGTTCGCTGGCCGAAGCAGATTCGTCCCGGCACCGTGATTAACCAGTTCGTTACCAACGTTGATGTGCAACAAACCCTTCTTGGCTTGATAAAAATTAAGCCCTGCGGACGAGAGCAGGGACGAGATGCTTCCGGCTTATTGCGGAGTGAAAAGATCGAATGGACAGATGAGGCGATGATTCATCATTCCTCACTCGAATCGGCGGGGATTTTTACGCCCGAATACGAGCTTGTCTTGAAAGCCGATGGTAATCACATGCTCTTCGACCGTCTCAACGACCCGGACCAAATGAAAAACCTGCACAATAATCCTGATTATAAGCAGGTTATAAAGAATTTAGCCGAGCGCATTCTCCGGCATAATATCGAGGTTAATGCCCCGGCTGCATCTTGGCTGAAGCCGACAGTAAATAAGTTATGACCAAATATGCGGAGGTTAAGCAGTTGGGCTGATTTTAAGTATGTTGTAAATTCGTAATAGAATTTTCCAAGGATATCGAACAGGGAGAAAAAATGCACAATCCAACAAGAAGAGAATTTCTTAAAAGCGCAGGAATCACTGCCGGTTCATTTGTTATGTCGCCGTTGGGATTCGGCGGACAGAAGCGCACAAAAAAGCCGAACATCATCTTTATTATATCCGACGAGCACAATGCGAACGTGCTCGGCTGTTATGGCAATGATATTGTCCGCACCCCGAATCTGGACGGCCTGAGCCGGCATGGTGTAACCTTCGATAGCTGTTACTGCAACTCGCCGTTGTGCGTACCCTCACGTCTTTCGTTCACATCGGGCAAATACATCTCCCGCGTAGGCGCCTGGAGCAACAATTGCTGGCTTCCCAGCGCAGATTACCCATCACTGCCTCGTATAATGAACGCAGCAGGTTACGAATCGGTACTCTGCGGCAAGATGCACTACGACCGCACACGCCGTTACGGATTCACGGAAATCGGCGGCAATATGAACAACAGCTACAAGACGGGAAAAGGAAAACGCCGGACCGCAGACAACCTGACCCCGCAGGACGGCCTCAGCGGACGGTTTGACCAGTTCCATACAGGGGACGATTCCAGTATCTTAAAGCATGACCGAAAAGTTACAGAAGGGACGGTAGAGTTTCTTAATAATCACAGGGCTTCCGACGAGCCTTTTTTCATGATAGTGGGCTATCTTGCCCCACATTTCCCCTTGATTGTGCCGCAGAAGTACTGGGAGCTTTACAAAGACAAGGTCCCGATGCCGAAAATTCCCCAGGGCCATCTCGAATCCCAGCCGCGAAACTATAAACATCTGCGCATCGGTTTTAACGTCGAGGACGCCCCGGACGAGATTGTACGTAAAGGCCGTGAACTTTATTATGGCCTTACGCAACGGCTGGATGAGGAAATCGGAAAAGTTCTCAAGGCCCTGGGCAATAGTCAAGTCGCGGAAAATACCATCGTAATCTATACCACCGACCACGGTGAGAACATGGGCGAACACGGTCTTTGGTGGAAAAACTGCATGTATGAACACGCCAGCCATGTGCCGCTGATTATCAACTGGCCTGAACGGTGGAAAGGTGGACAACGCCGAACACGGGCTTGCTCACTTGTGGACATGGCGCAGACTATTGCCGAGCTTGGCAGGGCTGATGTGCCCTGTGATTGGAACGGCGATTCTATGCTTCGATGGCTGGATAACCCAGAAAGCAAGTGGAAGGACCTCGCCGTAAGCGAATACTACGCCCATAACATTGCCTCCGGCTTTGCGATGATTCGTATGGGTGATTACAAGTATGTTTATCATACTCCGGCCGATGCGGACCACCCGGCTGAACGGGAATTATATGACCTGCGAACCGACCCGGGTGAATTCAGCAATCTCGCTGGCTTGAAAAAGTACAGGCAGCGAATCCGTGCGATGCACACCGCCCTCATTAAGGAAATCGGTGAGAACCCTAACGACACCGAGCAGCGCTGTCGTGCCGATTACGCCCTTGGCTACTCGCGCCGTGACAAAAAGAAGAAATAAAGACATGTGGCACGGGCTTCCAGCCCGTGAATAAACGGCCAAGATGGCCGTGCCACCAAGAAAAGAAAAAGACTCAAGACGCAAGACTAAAGACACACGACAAACAACTTTTGTTTATAATCTTGAGTCTGAAGTCTGTGGTCTTGAGTCCTTTTTGAAAGGGTATTCTAACCGTTCAGTACCCAACCCTTCCGGTATGTCTTCCGAATGTAACGGTCAGCCTCGGGGCAGTTGGTGGCTTTGAGTCTTTTGGCGTCCCACTGGAGTTTCTCACCCACGCGGTATGCAACAAGTGCCAACATATTATTCTCAATGAGCGCGCCGGAATAGTCGAAGTTGCAGAGCGTCGGCTTACCCGTCTTGCAGCCGATGAGCCACTCCTTGTGATGACCGGGCGACGGCGGAATCAGCTCATCAGGCGTTGGCGATTTATAATGCGTCATATCCCCTCTTAACATCAGCATCCGGTAGCCGTAATCAGCCAGAAGCCAGCCATCGTCTCCTTTGAAAAGTACACCTTTGAATAGCCAGTCACGGTCAAATGCCTTAGACGGCATTCCGGGCTTTTTGCCGCCATCGTACCAGTAAACCTTGACTGCCGGTCGCCAATCATTGGCCGGGTGGTCCCATTCGGCTGTAAGCCATTGTGGACAAGTATCTGTATTGATGGGCGTGCCGGCGGCTTCGCAGGTCGTAGGAAGTTTCAGGTCGAGCGCCCAATACGCCATGTCCATCATATGGCTGCCCATGTCGCCAATCTGTCCGCTGCCGAAGTCCCAGTAGAGATTCCACTTCAGGCACCCGCCGATGTACCCCGGGTTATAAGGATGCATCGGCGACGGGCCAACCCACAAGTCCCAGTGGATGTTCTCCGGCACCGGCTTGACTTCCGGAAGATAACTACCTCCTTCGGGCAGCCGGCTGCACCAGACACGGGCTTCTTTCACGGTTCCAATTGCACCGTTCTTAACCAGTTCTACCATACGCCGGTAATTGTCCGAGGCGTGTATCTGTGTGCCCATCTGCGTTGCGAGCCTGCCTTTATTTTTGAGGTATGTCTCGCGGACCATCCGGGCCTCTTCTACGGAATTGGCTAACGGCTTTTCGCAATAGACGTGCTTGCCGCGATTCATCGCCCAGATGTTGACAAAGGCATGGGTGTGGTCGATCGTCGAGCAGACGACCGCATCGATGTCCTTCTGCTCAAGACACCTCCTCCAGTCGATATATGTTCTCGCCCTGGGAAACTGTTCGGCAGCCGCGGCGAGGTTCTTCTTGTTTACATCGCACAGGGCAACAATGTTCTCGCTCTTGACATTGTTCATATTGGAGCGTCCTCGACCACCACAGCCAATGACAGCAATATTCAGCTTTTCGTTCGGCGAATTGCCGGCCTTGAGGATACCAGACTTCAGGACAACGAGTCCTGCTCCGGCCACTGCGCTTTGTTTAAGAAATGTACGGCGTTTCATTCGAAGATTCATAAATTGCCTCCTTCATACAAGGTCATACTTGAACATTATTAATCGAACAGATTTTACGATGTAGTCGATTCCCGGCCAGTATATAAGACTGTTCAAAAAGAATCCACTTTTTTCCTGGGCCTTTCGTTTTTTAGGGTGTGGCCAGATTTTCCGGCAGGCGATTTTAAGTTCATTTTGGCATTTCGGAATCCGCCTACGGCGGACAAGATTGGGTTTGAATTGGGTTTGTTTTGGGTTTGTTTTTTTGGGCCGGAAGGCGGTTTCATTTTCATAATCCTCTATAACATATAAGTTTACGTTCATTTTGGGCCTTTGGAGAAATTGGGTTTGTTTATTCGGACTGAAAAATCATAATTTTTTCTGTAATCCTTTGTTAAAGTTAAGTTTACATTCATTTTGGCTTTTCGGAGATTGGGTTTGATTGGGTTTGAATTGGGTTTGTTTTTTCCACTTAACCAAGTGTCCAATTTTTCATATATATTTTTCATATAAGAGATTACGTTAATTTGAGCGTCCTTGACATTGGGTTTGTTTTGCATAAAAAGGGGCTGATTTGTAGAGGGTTCTCGACAGATGTAGTGCCTTATAGGCACGTAAATATC
>CAYQKF010000110.1:0-17556 GCA_964417935.1 uncultured Pirellulales bacterium | reverse complement strand
TTGTCAAGCAATGCAAAATAAAATTCAAGATGTCACGCTTGTATAGGGCCTAGTATAGAATGAGAATGGGCCTGCCCTGAATTAGCTGAAGACTGAATTTTGCAAATCCGCACAAACATTTTCTATCAAAACAGAGTTGATTGTCACGTAGTCTTTTTGATTAATCAAAAGGACTATGAGCTTTTCTCCTGCCCGATTAACTAATCCACCAATTCGCTAATCCACTATTCTTAAGACCACTATATCTCATTGAGAGGTAGCGCGATACTATTGTCTCAATTTCCGGGAGAATAATGCCCAGCAAATTCCGTCGCTCGGGCCTCGGATCCCGTCGCTCGTCTCGTAAATAGTGGCTCGTGTATAGTGAATCGAACCACAAGCCACGAATCGAGTTACAACCACTATATCTCATTGAGAGGTAGCGCGATACTATTGTCCCATTTTCGGCCCTGACGAAAGGCCAGCTTGTCGGAAATGAATCCGGGTTACGCATGTCCGACTCAGGCCCTTACAATTAATGGCAAGCCATTCCAGGCCCCCCGGCGCGCCAACTTCGGCGAGCCAACCCAACGCCACCGCGTGAAACGCATTTCGTGAAGCGTATCTCGTATTGCGCATCGCGAAGAGTGTAGTCAAATGACTACGCGCCAGCAGCAGGAACAACAGCATCAGCTTATCAATCATTCTGTGCTGAATTCCACTACCTGTTATTGACAGGTAGTCCAATTAAAATGATTGGATGTAGGAGTTTCAGCCCTGACAATTAATGGCAAGCCATTCCAGGCCCCCCGGCGCGCCAACTTCGGCGAGCCAACCCAACGCCACCGCGTGAAACGCATTTCGTGAAGCGTATCTCGTATTGCGCATCGCGAAGAGTGTAGTCAAATGACTACGCGCCAGCAGCAGGAACAACAGCATCAGCTTATCAATCATTCTGTGCTGAATTCCACTACCTGTTATTGACAGGTAGTCCAATTAAAATGATTGTATGTAGGAGTTTCAGCCCTGACAATTAATGACCAGCCGGTAGAGAACAGAAGACAGCTCGTCGGGGCGAAGGCATCCCGCCGCAGCACGGAAATCAACTCGTCGGGGCAAAGACGCCCCGCCGCAGCACGGAAGCCAGTCCACAGGATGCCTTACGGCAAAGGCAGAGAGCAGCCGGCAGAGGAGCAAAGGCACAATGGAAATAACAAAAGTTAAAAAACATGCCCTGAGCGAAAAAAGCTCGCCCTGAGCATAGCCGAAGGATCGAATGGGCCTGCTCTGAATTAGCCGAAGCCCGAAGTTTGCAAATCCGCACGAATATTTTCTACCAAAACAGAGTTGATTGTCACGTAGTCTTTTTGATTAATCAAAAGGACTATGAGCTTTTCTCCTGCCCGATTAACTAATCACTCCACGCTATACGCTATACGCTTCACCATCCACAAACCGTGAATTGAATTACGACCACTATATCTCATTAAGAGGTAGCGCGATACTATCGTCTCATTTCCGGGAGAATAATACCCAGCTCCTTCCAACAATGATTCGTTGTTCGCGATATACCTTATGACCAATCTGCTTAATTGTACCAAATTATGTGTATATGAGAAGGAAAACGCCCGGTAAAATCAGGGGCTAAATATACTTTTTAGAGGCCGGCTTCGAGCTGGGTGAGTATTGTTTTTGCTTTGGAGACTTTGTTGCCGGCGGGTCCTTGCCAGTGTAGCTCGGCATTTTTCTTGAGCATCTCTTCGATTTTTTTGCAGGCTACAAGTACAGTGGCGTGATTTTTATTGCCCATAAATCTGCCTACCTCCGAGGAGGACATCTTTGTGTGCTTTCTGGTCAGATACATACTAAAATGGCGTGCCAAGGCTACTGTCCTATCTTTTTTGGACGAGTGTATATTGGCCGGCGTTGTACCAAAATAGATTGCGACGGCTGATACGATATCCGATACGTGCGCAATCGGGTCGCACCTTTCCAGATGTTCGGTCAGAACGGCTTTGGCCATAGACAAGCTGACTTTATTGTTTTTCAGCGCCGAATATGCAATCAATTTCAACAAGGCTCCCTCCAATTCCCGCACGTTGGTGCGTAGATTTTCGGCAATGTATTTTATTACACTTTCGGGGACCAGGGAGTTTTGAGTTTTTAGTTTTGAGTTTTTAGTCTTTATATTTTTTGCGAACTGGGTGCATATTTGGCAGCGTGTGCGGAAATCAGGATTCTCAATCTTGACAACCATTCCCGAGACGAATCGGTTGACCAGCTTTTCTGACAGTTTTCCTATCATCTTCGGATGTGCATCGCAGGCCAGCACAACCTGTTTACCAGCCAAACTGATTGTATTGAAGGTATGCAGGAATTCCTCCTGCGTTGAAGGCTTGCTGGCCAAGAAGTGAATATCGTCGATTGCCAACAAATCCGTTTGCCGCATTCGTCGTCGAAAAGCCTCCAGCTTTTTTGTCTTCAAGGCCAGCACAAACTGATTGACAAAATCCTCCGCTGAGAGATATAGCCAATTAGTCTGGGGGCGCTTCTCGCACACTGCATTGCATATCCCTTGCAGCAGATGTGTTTTGCCGACCCCGTATCCTCCGTGAATAAACAGCGGATTGAAAGGGCTTTGTTCTTCATTTACGACTGCTTTGGCTGCGTTGTAGGCCAGTTCATTTGACCGGCCTACAACGAATGTGTCCAGGCTAAGTTTGAGTTTCCCGAATGCTCGATGCCAGCTGCTTGATGCTCTTCGAGAGTCGGGAATCGATGCTCGAGTAACGAGTTTTGCCTGCGAAGCCAGTTGTGTTCTCCTCTGGTGGCCGGAAAGCTCCGGGTCGATGCTGAAGGTTATCTTTAACTCTGTGCCGGTAACTGCCCGAACCACCTGGGTAATTTCATTCAAAAAATGGTTTTCAATCCAGTTTGCTATAAAAAGGTTCGGCACTCCAACTTTCAAATATCCGCCGGCAAGTGTCATCTTAGTTGAATTTTTAAACCAGATCCGAAACTTCTGCGGTCCCACCTTCTCAGAAAGAGCTTTCTCGATACTTGATACTTGATTGGTTTCCCGCAAGGCGGTGTCCCTCTCGATACTCGACGAGCATCCGGCATCGAACATTGACCTTTGAGCGTCATCCGTGATTGTGCTCTGCATTTGTATCCTCCCTGTGCCAGGGTTTTCATTTGCCATGGTTTCATCCCGCACCTATTTTGAGATGCCAACGAAAGTCCCGACATAAACATTTTTTATTAACCTCAAGCTTTATTTTCCGAATCAACGATGGACTCTCAAAATAGGTGCGGGATAAGAATCCATTCTTTTTAGAATAAATAATACTGATAAGTTACCTTATTATTGGACAACGAAAAGACAAATCAATTGCGTTTTGGTAAATTTCTTTTCCACTTAATAGAGGTTGCTGTCAGTATTGACGTTGCGCACAAAAAAAATTTGTTTTTAACAGGTTTTGCACATCGTAAGTTTGTTTTGTGGAAAAGCTGTGAATTGGATTTGTAAATCAAAATTAGAAAACTCGATGCTTCCGCCTTCGCTGAAGCTACGGCGGACAAGCGACGCTTGTCATTCCGAGACAAGGTTTTCTACAGAGCATCTTTGGCTTTGGCGAGGATTGCCGTATAACCACCATCGTGGTCGAAACATTCATCAGCTAATGGTAGAGTCAACTTTTCGGATTTAAGCTCAAAGTTGCGGTTTTTTTGCAGGAAGTCTCTTATGAGGTTGCTGTTTTCGTCCTTTTGTATGCTGCAGGTGCTGTAGCAGATTTTCCCGTGAGGTTTTAACATTTTCGCTGTGGTATTGAGCAGCTCGCTTTGTGTTTTAGTTAGTTCTTTTATTGCCTGTGGTTTTATTCTGTAGCGGGCCTCAATGCGTCTGGCCAATACGCCGCTGTTGGAGCACGGCACATCCAGCAGAACACAATCAAATTTAGAATTTGGAATTTGGAATTTTGAATCGAGAAACTCCTCATACGAAACGATATCGACGCTATTTATGCCGAGGCGGGTGGTATTTTCTTTAACTTTTTTGAGGCGTTCGGCGTCAATATCGGTCGCAATAATCGTTGCCGAATCGCCGGTAGCTTCAGCTAACTGTGTTGTTTTTACGCCCGGTGCGGCACAGAGGTCGAGTATTATCCAGTCCGGTTGAGGCTTGAGAATTCTTACCGGCTGTGAAGCCGTAATATCCTGAACGGTAAATAGACCTTCTGTGAAGCCGGGAAGCTCGGTTATCGTCCGCGGACTTTTGATTTTTATTATACTCGATTCTCGATTCTCGAAGCCGGATGCTCGTCGAGTATCGAGTGTCGAGCATCGAACATCGACGATTTGAAATTCAATATCCACCTGGCGAAATTTCTGGGCTAAATCCTGTGTTGTTGTCTTTAAGCTATTGGGTCTGATGTAGATAGTCGGCCTTCGATTGGAAGCGAAGCAAATCCAGCGGGTCGATTCTTCGCCGAATTCACTGAGCCAATCTGTTATGAGCCATCCGGGCAGAGAAAAAACTGTGCTTAGGTAATCAACAGAAAAAATTTCAGGGTCTGGTAAAAAATCCCTATCAAATTCGCAACCTGTTGCAGGCGTTTGGCAAAGTGTTCGTTTGGGATTGCTCTTTGATAACTCAATCTGGTGATTTGTTATGTGTCTTGTGATTTGGCGCAGGACCGCATTTACAAAGCCGACCTGCTTTTTTCCTGTGACGGCTTTGGCGTTCTCGACCGCTTCGTTGACAATGGAATGCCGGCTGGTCGCAGGTGAATATATAAGCTCATAAGTCCCAATTCGGATGATGTTGAGCAGTTTGTCCGGTATCCTTTCGATGGGACGACCGGAGAAAGCAACTATCA
The DNA here is from genome assembly GCA_964417935.1 of uncultured Pirellulales bacterium. Classification (GTDB taxonomy): domain Bacteria; phylum Planctomycetota; class Phycisphaerae; order Sedimentisphaerales; family Anaerobacaceae; genus NIOZ-UU13. Next base: position 12,697 of record CAYQKF010000110.1, on the reverse strand, counting down.
CTGCATCGATAGCACGGCGGTTTCTTATTGTTCCGAGGACAAGGTCGGTGGCTCGCTGTTTCTGGTTGGTTTCGTGCAACAGCTTGTTCAGGATTGGGCCGGCGTAATTGCGTTTTGGGTTACAATGGTTCAGTACTTCTATTGCGATAGTGCGTGCAGATTTGGGTTTTTGGCCGGCCATATTTTATACGCATTACGATTAATTGGTTCATCGTACCCAATTATTTGGGTAGGAGAAAACCCCCGGTAAAACCGGGGGCTAAATAGGCGTTGGTTAAATTTGCCTTGCCCTACAATACAATCTTAAATAATGAACATATCAAATAAAACCCGTACTATTTTTCTATCTTCATAAACAAATCGCCGGGCTGGGTTTGTCGGCCGTTGACGAAATCTTTGAAGTCCATAAGCGGCGAGCCAGCCGGCTTGATTTTTGTAATCTTTAAGGCGTCTGTACCACAGATGACATTTAGGTTTTCGTCGAGTGTTCCTGCTGATAAGCCAGCGGTGTTTGAGGTCTCGACTACTTCAGCCATTGCGATATTTACACGTATAGATTTGTTGGTTTTTTTAGACAGATAAGCACCCGAAGCACCGGGCCAGGGCCAAAAGCCATGTATCTTTCTTGCCAAAGATTCGGCTGATTCATTGAAGTCGATAAAGCCATCTGATTTTTTCAGCTTCGGTGCGAGGGTGGCCTTAGAATGGTCCTGCTCAGTATAAATAGCTGAGCCATCAGCGATTTGCTCTATCGTTTTCAACAACAGCGGTGCCGCCATTTGCGCCAGTCTGTCGTGCAATTGGCCGGCCGTTTCATCGGGCCCGATGTCGGTTTGTGATTGTGAAAGAATACTGCCGGCGTCCATTTTCTCAGCCAATGTAATTATGCTGATACCCGTTTCGGTTTCGCCGTTGATTATCGCCCAGTTTATCGGTGCGGCTCCACGGTATTTTGGAAGCAAAGAGGCGTGGACATTTATAGCGCCTTTTGGGGGCAGATTTATTAACTCATTGCCGATTTTTTGGCCGAACGCAATTACCACAATCAGGTCCGGCTTATAATCAGCTATCTTTCCCATCACCTCAGGAGTGTTTACGTCGTCTGTTTCAACAAATGGTATCGAATTGGTAGTCGCCCAGTGGGCCACTGGTGTCGGATTTGGTTTTCTGCCTCTGCCGGCTGGGTGTGGAGGCTGGGTTACAATTAATTGCAGACTTTGGCTGGACTGCTCCAGAGCATTCAGGCAATCAATGCCGAACTGGCCGCTTCCGAGATAGACTATTTTCATTTATCGACCCGACAATCAAACAATTTTATTAAACCAGCGTAAACATTTATATAAAAAGTGTTATACAATTAGAAACCGAAATATATTCAATTTGATTCAGATTTTTCTTGATTTTGCCGAAACATACATTATACTTTAAATGTAGATAGAATAGAATTACGATGAGAGACTATCCAAAGGGTTCCGTCCCGCGGCTATGCCTCTCTTACTTTTTATAGCCCAATTTACCTTTAAGTCTGTTTATTCCTACGATGTAAGCTGTGAATTTCCTCAGAAGTGAAGAGTACCGGTTATCGTCCGGCACTATTAATTTCAATTACTTTTCATGCTTTTCTATCAGTTTTTTGAGTTGTCTCCTGTGTGCGATTTTGGCGGTTTGGCTCATACGGTTAGCGATGGTCATTCCCTCGATATGGTCGTGCTCGTGCTGTAGAGCCCTGGCATAAAGCCCTTCGGCTTCTTCGGTAAACTCTTTTCCGTCTAGGCCGGTGGCGGTGACCTTGCACCTTTTGTATCTTCGAATTTTCGTATAAATTCCGGGCACGGACAGGCAGCCTTCTTCCGTTGAGCCAAGCTCACCGGCCGGAGTAATAGTCGGGTTTATATAGACTTTAACTTTTTCTTTGGTTCCGTCGAGCGATATGATAAACAGCCGGAGCGAGACGCCAGCCTGGGGCGCCGCCAAGCCGACACCCTTGTTTTTGAGCATTAAGTCAGTCATTTTCTCCACGAACCGACGGATATTATCATCAATTTTACCGACCGGCTCAGCTCGCTTGGCTAAAACCTCAGCCGGGTAATGCGTAATTCTACATTTTTCAATATCAATATCTGGCATCCATCTGTTCCTGTTATATTCTTGACATGAAATAAGCAAAGGATTTGTTTTTTTGCTTAGCTGTCTCCACTGAAAATCTCTTTAGAATTTCCACCATAAGATCGATTCTTGAGTCAAACCTCTTTGGTATCAGGCTGTTAAATTCTTCTTTGCTAATGTTGTTTGTATTGCGAAAAGTGCGAATCCCAAGTTCTTTGCGTGATTTGCCGTCCAGACCTGCGAGATACCAGCTTTCTATTTCTTTCACTACAATTATGACATTGTTAATATCGATTCTTGCCCCGTATTTGTCTTTTATACTTTCCATTCTCGCAGTCACGCAGGGAAAATCATTTATGTCTCTCAGGAAAAAATAATCAGAATTCATCGCTGTTATAGATTTGAGAAAGTTCTTGATTCTTTTGGGTGGTTCTCCGGCATATTGCCATGTTTGGATAAAATCGTACTTGTCTTCAAATATATGCTTTATTGTTTCGAAAAATCTTTTCTCATCGTTACCTTCAATAAGAATCCACAGTCGTCTATACACCATTTGTCATACCGCCAGTAGATTTTGAACATATAGTTCATCAAGACCCAATTCATTTTCGAGAAATATTTTCACTTCTTCTTTTTCGCCTGGCCTGGAAATGGTGGAAAAACCACCTTTGTCGCGAGAAACAAGGAGTATGTTCTCCAATCCAGCGTGTTTTACTACTTCAGAACTGTGAGTGGTAACAATTATTTGTTTGTTCTTTGACGCGTCCTTCATCATGTCCATTAATTTAGAGATGAGATGAGGGTACATATTCCTTTCAGGTTCCTCTACTATTATAACGTCTTTTTCCTCAAAGTAGAGGGCTATTAGCAATGCGGTAATATTTATGGTTCCGTCGGAAAGCATGTATGCACGCAAATAATCATCTTTATAATAGTTTTCTCGTAGTTTAATAAGTACAGATCTCTCAGCGAATTTTTCTGTGTTAATGTCATCGAAGAAAGGTAACAGGTCTTTCATCAGATTACAAAATTTTCTCTTTTTGTCTTTATCCTCGATTAATTTATCCAGAACAAGGGCCAAATTCCCCCCGTTCTCTGCCAATTCCGCTTTGCCAGTAATTTGAACGGGATTCCTGGCTATATGTGGATCGATATCATAAATAACTATATTGCCAAACAGGCTTTCCCAAGGGGGAATAATAGAGTACGGTGTTCTAATAAGTAAAGTCTCAGATGGGATTTCTTCGCCGAATAATTTGGGGAAGAAAGACAACGGGGGGAATACTTCTTCTTCCTCAAGTAAATCCTTTATTCCAGGAGGATTGAAAGAAAGTTCTGGTTTGCCGTCCAAATTACAGACGGTAAATTCCCCTCGGCCAAGGTTCTCATCTTTGAACAACGCATTCTCTTCTGTTTTCAACCTCATGATTTCGAATTTTTGTGTTAATTTATCAGACGATATTTTGTAGCCATTTCCAGGCCTATCGAATCTTAGGGAGAACTGATAGGTAATTTCGTATATTTTCAATGCCCGAGAACCTGCTCCCCAACCGAATTTTGAATCTGATTGGATTTGCATTTCGAAATCAGAGGCGGATCCAATTTTAAGATTTCGCAATGATTCTAAACCTCCGTGCATAGAGATAGCATCGTTCAAGCTATTTTCTTCTATATGTGTCAGAAACTTGAAAATTTGTGTGAAGTTTGACTTACCGCAAGCATTTGCACCAATGATTACGTTGAAGTTCCCAAGTTCTAGATCTATTTCTTTAAAACTTTTAAAGTTAGATACTTTTATTCTTTTAATCGCCATGATTTGATTTCCTTTTTAAACAAGCATTCTGCCCTTATTTCACACCATTTAGTATAGCAAAAGGGTTTATATGTGGTAGTGGATTTATTTGATATTCTTGCAATTTACTATCTGTCATCGAATTCGTCGCCGGTGAATGTATTGCCGAGATAAGATTTTATGACGGTTTCATTGCGGATGATTTCGGCTGGCGAGCCGGCTCCTATCACCCTGCCGTGGTCGATAATGTAGGCCTTATCGACCACTTCAAGCGTTCTCTCAACATTATGGTCGGTAACGAGAATACTGACGCCGGAAGCGACGAGCCGACGTATCTCGTGCTGCAAATCCTCAACGGCAATAGGGTCAACGCCGCTGAACGGTTCGTCCAAAAGAATCAATGAGGGGTCGGTTACCATAGCACGGGCGATTTCAAGTTTTCTTCGCTCTCCTCCGGAAAGGAATCTTCCATGACTGTTAGCGACCTCAGTCAGTGCGAAACGCTCAATGAGCATATCAGCCTTGCGATTGCGCTGAGCTTTGGTGATGGACATTGTTTCCAGAATCGCATAGAGATTGTCGCGAACACTGAGACGCTGGAAGATGCTGGGTTCCTGTGAAAGATAACCAATACCCAGTCTGGCGCGTTTGTACATCTGCAGCTTCGTGATGTTCTGGCCTTCAAAAATGACCGAGCCGCTGTTTGGAGTAATCATACCCATAATCATCCTAAAGGATGTAGTTTTGCCGGCTCCGTTTCGGCCCAGAAGCCCGACAATACAGCGCTGTTCGATAGTAATGGATACTTCGTTAACAACGGTTCGGCCGGAATATTTTTTTACCAGCCCACAAGTTTCAAGAAGGGTCATACCTACCATTTTCGTATCCCGTATTGCATATCCGTCAAACAAAAGTCCACCACAGGCGGATATAGTATTTCGTACGCGGTATTATAACAATACTTATGGCTAAAGAAAACCGTCTTTTTCGAATCTGTCGAGCTTGCGCAATGGGGTTCCCGCCCGTCTTGGCTCTGGCAAGCCGAGACAGGCTTTGCGGGGTCCCAAAATCGTGTTTTCTTCAAAAACCAATAAATATTCTGGCATTTTTGCGGTATTTTTGCTATTTAGGTAGTTTTCTGTATAAGAAAAGTTGATTTTATTTGGTTTTCGCACCTATACCTGCGATTACCCGTGCAGGAAAGCACAGGTGCAGGCAAAGCGGAGACCCCTTAAGGGCGTGCATGTTTGCGGTTCTAAGCGATATACATTCGAACCTCGAGGCCTTGACCACGGTTCTGGCCGACATTGAAAAGCGGGGTATAAAGACGATTTATTGCCTGGGTGATGTGGTCGGCTACGGGCCAAATCCCAAGGAATGTCTCGACCTGATTATAAAAAAGACTAAGTGGTGCGTTCTGGGCAATCACGATTATGCGGTCTTTTATGAGCCGACAAATTTCAACTACGGCGCGGAGCAGGCGAGCTTCTGGAGCCGGGAAGTTCTGGAATCGGAAGAAGAAAAACAGCCCCGCGACAGGCGCTGGAGCTTTTTGGGTGAGCTGCCGATGCGGCATACGCTCAAAAGCAAATTAGGAACAAACTCAGCAACAATAGATTTTGTTCACGCTTCGCCCAGGAGACCGATTAATGAATACATTTTTCCCGATGATGTTTACACCAATCCGCTGAAGGTTCGTCTGCTGTTCGAGCGGGTCACACACATCTGCTTTGTAGGCCACACGCATATGCCCGGCGTGTTTCTTAATGAGCCGGACTTCTATCTGCCAACCGAGCTTGGCGATGTCTATCCGATTGTCAATGATGAAAAGGCGATTATCAATATCGGCTCTGTCGGGCAGCCCAGGGACAGGGACAATCGTGCCAGCTATGTGTATGTGGATAACAACGAGGTGCATTTTGTACGGCTCGAATACGATTTTCAAACCACTATGAAAAAGATAACGGCAATCGAACAATTAGACAGCTTCCACGCGGAGCGGCTGCGGAACGGGAGATAAACTCGTTTATCGATACTCGAAGCTCGATACTCGTAAGAGATAGAAGATGCAGGATACAAGATTATGAGAAATGCTTTGACCTTGGTTATAGTCGGCTTTTGTTTGTTTTGCGGCTGGCTTGTCGTTGAATCCGGACTTTTTGAGTGCTCGGCACTAAACTCAGAAACCTGCATCCTGCTGCAAAACGCTACAGGTAACCAAAACAGCGGAGCTGCGAATTCGCCTGCTAAGAAACCGCCCCGGATAGGAGCGGACAATTCTGTTATTTTTGGTGCTGATAACGCGCCTGCCAAAAACGTTACGCTTGGTTCAGTGGACCCTAACAGCGGCTTTAAGTTTCAGCTGGAGCTGAGTTCAAAAGGTGCCGCTATCAGAAAAGCGACTTTCAGCGAATTCGATGACCGTGATTATAAAAACCCTCAGCCGTTGGTAATTATTTCACCTGTGCAGGAAAGGGACGGCAGGGAAATTTTGGCGATGGCTAATACGAGCTTTGTTTTCGTTCAGCAGCAGTTGCAACTGCCTCTTGACAGACTTCACTGGAAAAGCTCCGATAAAGAAACCGCAGAGGATGGTTCGCAAACGGCCCGCTTCGAGGCGACAATTAAAGTTCAAGGTACGAATGAGCCGGTCTTTAAATTGATTAAAACCTATAAGGTCGTCCCCGGCAGCTATCTTTTGTATTGCGATATAGCAGTCGAAAACCTTAGTGACGTCGGGCAGAAAGTGCATTTCAATTTAACCGGACCGGGCGGACTTGGCAGAGAGGCCTTCAGGAGCGATATGAGAAAGGTCGTGGCCGGCTTTAGAGATTCGCAGGGGCAAATCAGCAGTGTAAGACTTGCCAAGAAAGACCTCATCAAAGCAAAGAACCTTGATGACAGACAGCTAACAAAACCTGGTTACAACTTTCTCTGGGTAGCTGCGGTTAATAAGTACTTCGCTGCTATATTAGTGCCTCTGCCCGAAGATGATAAAGACTACTGCGACTGGGTAACGGATAAAGCAGGCCGATTTCACAATCCCGATGGAGACAGCAGGGTCGATAGCGGGGATGAAACAGTAGGATTGGATTTGAAAATTGCCTCAAGCACCTTGGCTGCGATGGGTCAGGCCAACAGTTCAAAGACATATAACTTCCAGTTATACATTGGGCCTAAGGATAAAAGTCTTTTCGATAAGAACAAGCGGTATCGCGAGCTGGGTTTTGTTCAGACGATAGATTTTATGGTTTGCTGCTGCCCTGCCGGCATTATAAAGCCTCTGGCCTTTGGGATATTGGCTTTAATGAAATGGATGTACGCCTTTATCCCCAACTACGGAGTGGTAATAATCATATTGGTTTTCCTGATGCGGCTTGCTATGCATCCGATTACCAAAAAGAGCCAGGTCTCGATGAGCAAGATGAGTAAGCTCGCTCCGAAGACCGAGGAGATAAAGAAAAAATACGCCAATAATAAGGCTGAAATGAACAAACAAATGATGGCACTTTACAGAGAGCAGGGCGCTTCGCCGATTATGGGCTTTCTGCCGATGATGGTTCAGATGCCCATTTGGATCGCTTTATGGAGTGCAGTATATGCCAGTATTGATTTGCGTGGTGCACCGTTCCTGCCGTTTTGGATTACCGACCTATCAGTTCCGGATGCCCTGTTTAGATTTCCAGCGGTAACTTTGCCATTGCTTGGCAAGTTGGACTCGTTTAATCTCCTGCCGCTTTTGATGGGCCTGGCGTTTTATTTGCAGCAGAAACTAATGCCGTCCCAGGCGGCGGCATCTGCTAACCCACAGGCTGCTCAGCAACAGCAAATGCAGAAAACAATGATGATTATGATGCCGCTGTTATTCCCGCTGATGCTATATAAGGCACCGTCGGGAGTGAACATGTATATTATGGCAAGTACCTTTGCCGGTGTTTTTGAGCAGTATGTTATTCGCAAACACATCCGGGAAAAGGAAGAAGCCGAATCGCAGGGTCTGGTTGCCGCGACGAGCAAGACCGGCGGCAAAGTTAAAAAGAAAAAGCCTAAGCCGTTTTACAGAACTTAAAAGTGCCTAAAGTGAACTAAAGTGAGCTAAAGTTAAAAAAACAAATAATTTTAGGCACTTTAGGCACTCCAAACTTTAGGCACTTCTAATGCCAGATGTACGACTTGAAGGACACTATCGTAGCAGTTAGCTCTCCAACTTCGGGCGCAAGGGTGATTGTTCGTATAACCGGCCCGGAGACAATCAAGACCTGTAAACAGATCTTCAGTTCACCAATTACCAACCACAGATTACACAGATTCCAGTGGATTAACACAGATAAATCTGTGAAATCTTTAATAATCGGTGGAATCTGTGGAGTTGATGCCGAACTAAAAGTTGATGCACAACTGTATTTGTTCTCGGCTCCGCATTCATATACCGGCGATGACATAGCCGAGATTCACATCCATACAAATCCTGCCGTTACTAAGGCCTTAATGGACAATCTATTAGGCAAAGGGCTTCGGATGGCTGGGCCGGGCGAATTCACGGCGCGGGCGTATCTGAACGGCAAAATCGATTTGGCCCAGGCCGAGGCGGTGAACGAAATTATCGTAAGCTCTAACGCATTTCAATTAGCCGCCGCTGAGAAACTTCTCAGCGGACGGTTATCCGAGACCACGGCAAAGGTACGCTCGTCGCTGATGGATTGTCTTAGTTTAATCGAGGCGGGACTGGATTTTAGCGGGGAAGATATAGAATTGGAAACCGGCGTGGAGGTAATTGAAAGACTCCTCGGCGTAAAGGAACAACTCGAGCAGTTGCTTACCGGAAGTATCAGGTACGAGTCGCTAATTGATTTGCCGGCGGTTGGGATTGCCGGTGCTCCCAATGCCGGAAAGAGCAGTCTGCTCAATAAACTGCTCGGTAAAGAAAGAAGCATCGTCTCGCATAAACGCAAAACCACCAGAGATGTGCTGACCGCTCTGTGCACATTGGAGCATTGCAGATGTGTTCTGTTCGATTGTGCGGGCCTGGTGAGATGGCCGGACAATGTCCTTGACGAATTGGCACAACAGGCGGCAATTGAGGCGCTGCGAAACAGCGCTATGGTTGTATTCTGCGTTGACATATCAAAAGCCGACTGGTCTGAGGATATCTCAACACGTGAACTCATAGAGCCGAAGATTCTGATACCGGTCGCAACAAAATGTGATTTGGTATCCGAACAGTTGCTATCAAATCGCCTTGCTGAGTTGAATGAATTGTTTGGTCCCGCACCAAAATCAACCCCCGCAAACCGCTTTTCATTCATCGATAACAAGACCGGCCACAGCAAAGTGGATTTTGGCGCGGGATTTTTAGTAACTTCTACAGAAACCGGTGACGGCTTAGAGCTATTGCGAGAGATAATCGACAAAAAAATAATCGAGCTGGAACCTGGTTTTGAGACGGCCAAATCAGGCGCTACCCCACTTTTCGAGAGCACCCAAAGCTCTGTTGCCCTTACCGCTCGGCACAAACAGGTTGTTACTGAGGCAATTGAGAACGTTAGTGAATCCATCAGTGAATTAAGAGCCGGCAATGACGAGGTTGCCGCAATGATGCTTCGAGCCGCTTACCAGGCCATTTCCGGTATCGAATCCGCCACAGGCGGACATGTCGATGAGCAGATATTGGAGCAAATATTCAGTCGTTTCTGTATAGGTAAATAAGCCAAGGCGGCTAAGTGTTTTGAGCAGGAAATCTCAGTTGAAGGGAACGTACTAATGGCAAGACAATGAACTGCACAAGAAGTTTTGGATGTTGCCCGGTCATTTCAGCCGGCTTGCGTGCTGACTGCGGCGGCGGATTTGGATGTGTTTAGTCCGCTGCACGAAAAACCAATGACGGCCCAATCTCTGGCCTGCGAACTTGGTACCAATCCGCGAGCAACAACAATTCTATTGGATGCGCTTGTAGCGTTGAAACTCCTGGCCAAGCAGGACCGTGATTACAGCGTTCCTGAAGATGTGGCAAAACTGCTGACTGAGAAATCAGGTAACAATGTTTTACCTATGGTTCGCCACTTGGCTAATTGTCTTCGTCGCTGGGCTCATTTGTCTGAGGTAACACAAAGCGGGAAACCCGCCGATTGCGGTCCGAGCGTTCGCGGCGAGGCCGCCGACCAGGCCGACTTTATAGGTGGTATGCATAATATCTCCGGTCCCATAGCCGCTGAGGTTATAGGCAAACTGCAGCCATCGAAAATCAGCCATTTGTTGGACATTGGAGGCGCCTCAGGCACATGGACTATCGCGTTTCTTCGCGCCGTCCCCGAGGCTAAGGCAACGCTGTTTGATTTACCAGCCGTTATGTCGATGGCCAAGCAGCGTATCGCCGAGGCCGGACTGGGTGAGAGAGTGAGACTTGTAGCGGGCGATTTCTATACCGATAAACTGCCTGATGGCGCGAATATAGCCTTGCTTGGGACAATTTGCCACCAGAACTCGAGAGAGCAAAACCGTGCGCTCTTTGCCAAGGTTCATAAGGCCCTGAAGGACGGCGGCATTGTGGTCATACGCGATGTCGTGATGGACCCATCCCACACCAGCCCTGAAGGTGGGGCTTTGTTCGCCGTCAATATGCTGGTCGCAACCGAAGGAGGTGGAACTTACACTTTCGATGAATACCGCCATGACCTTTGTGAGGCCGGCTTTGGTGAGGTGATACTGGTACATCGGGACGAGTTTATGAATTCCTTGATCCGAGCTGAGAAGCCGCAGAAATGATTTTTCCATCAGTTTTGCTCCGGCAAGACTTTCATTGGTTTGGTAAAGGTCAATGGTAAGGCCACAGGAGTTTCGTGCGGTCTGCGATGATATCTTCCGGCGGGATTTTCTTGATGACCGCTTCATATCTGTCATCGTCGTAGGCGATAGAGCCGCGACGTAAAAGGGAAAAAAGCGCAGCCGGCTTAAATGGTACAATCTGTTTATAAGGCCATTTGTTTTCTGTGTCGGCATACGGGGCGAGGAAATCGAGGGCCTTTCGGATACTCCTCCCGTCAGGTGATTCGTAATGCCACAGGTCAATCCCGAGCTTTTCCGCCATTGTCGCCAGTTGAAAGAAACCGTTAAGGTTCATTGCACTGTAACCGAGTGACTTTGTACGGGCCAGCTCATGAGGCTGCCTGCCGTCGGGTTGGATATGCTTGTCGATTCGCCGAGTCTTGACCTGCTCTAATATCGTTCGGGCCAGGTCGTTTTGCCCGGTAAAAAGGGCCAGACTCACAACCTGCGCATCGTACCAGGTCCCGTGATTGTTGAGCTTTTTTTCCTCACCGAGTCCGTGGCTGCTTGTCCGCAGCCATTTCAAGTAATCGCCGCACCAATCGCGCATTTCGTTCCGGTCTTTGGCGGTCCAGGCATCCGAGGATTCGAGCAGGCCGACAGCATCGACGATGCGAGTCAGCCGGGCGGTGTCAATTATGCCGATGTCGCGACCCTGAGTTCGACCGGGAATGGCCTGGCCGAATTGAAGGTTTGGGTTCATCCTGGTCGCTCGGGCAAGGAACCAGACGCGCAGCAGCTCGGCCGCGTGCGCTGCATACGGCTGATGCTCCGTGAAGTACCAGGCCAGTGCGAGTGTTTCTACTGCCGAGGTCATCGAGCCAAAGGCCAGCCGGTCCGTTTCGTCGGTCCTTGCTTCCGGATAGACCTGGCCGTCACGGCGGATATACGGCAGACCGTCAGCCTTCTTCGGGTCCGGCCACCAGTACGGCCCGAAGCTCATATAGTCGTGCTTATCTCCGCTTGGCGGTGTCAGCTTCTTGTCCATTACGGAAAACGGACCCACTTTTAGTGCCTCGTCCGCTTCAGCTCGAAGCGCTTCCATCGCCGGCCTCAGAGATTTGTCCCCACTTATAACACAGATTTTGCTTTTTGCGAGTTTGACAGGATTTAAGCAGAAGACTCTGGGAAGTTCTTTATCTTTATCGGATATATTTATGTTTTGGGCACGAACCGGGCCAAGCAGCCAACACACCAATATGACTATCACGAAGGCCTTCTTAGATGTACATGCTTGCATAATATCGTCCTTTTGCTCCGTATTCTATCAAATCACTTATTGTTTTGCACGAGCTCATATAGGAAATTCGTGTTGTGTAGTTCATAGAGTCAACTGAAAGAAACCGTTTAGGTTCATTTTGGCTCTTTTTAAATTGGGTTTGTTTGGGTTTGTTTTTTTGTGGCCTGAAAGTGGTTTCATTTTCATAATCCTTTATAAAATATAAGTTTGCGTTCATTTTGGCCTTTACGAAAATTGGCCCATTCGACCCATTCGACTACGCTCAGGGCAGGCTGCGCTCAGGACAGGCTTTGATTGGGTTTGAATTGGGTTTGTTTTCACCAAGTGTCCAATTGGCAATATTTTCATATTTCGTTGTATTATATGTATTTACATTCATTTGACTTTTTGGAAATTGGGTTTGTTTTGCATAAAAGGGCCGATTTGTAAAGAATCCTCTACAGTTGTAGAGGGGCCGTTGGCAGACCACAGACAACAGACACAAGACTCAAGACAAAAGATAACAGACTGCAGACAGCAGACTAAAGACACAAGACCAAAGACTATGGATGATGAATGATTCATAATAGACTCAAAACTCAAGACGAAAGACTAATGGTTAATTTGACTGGGCTTTTTGGCGTGTATCTGCTGATACGAAAACGTGCGGTTCTCCGCTATATCTGTCGCCTGCCGGCGTTTTTGTTAGCCTACTGGCTAACATAGGCGTATTATACCAAATTTTGAGTTTGATTTCA
>CAYQKF010000109.1:0-18000 GCA_964417935.1 uncultured Pirellulales bacterium | reverse complement strand
ATTTCATTCATAAATGAGATTCTCGTTGCCAGCATTGTATTGGCTGCGTATTTTGTCATTTCAGCGGAGGCGGGGTCCATAAATAGTATTCGGCTTCTCTTTCGCATAAACGGGCTATACAACTGTTTCATTATCTTTTGAACTTCCGGATTGGTTGTCCCGACGATTATCCTGTCGGGACGCATAAAATCTTCAACGGCGGCGCCTTCTTTCAAAAACTCCGGATTGCTGACATAATCGAACGGCGTTTTGGTCTTCGATTTTATAATATCCGTTACCTTCTTATGTGTACCTACCGGCACAGTGCTTTTCGTTGCAATGATGCGATAGTCGTTGAGGTTTTCGGCGATATCGGCGGCGACTGAAAGAATTGACGATATGTCGGCTGAGCCGTCCTGTGCCGACGGGGTCCCGACCGCAAGAAAAATAATAAGCGAATTGTCCACGCCGAATTTTAAATCGGTAGTAAAGCGAAGCCGGCCGAGCTTTTCGTTGCGTTTGACTATTTCAGTCAGGCCCGCCTCAAAAATGGGGATTACCCCATCCTTCAAACGGGCAATTTTCTCACTGTCATTGTCCACACATACGATGTTGTTGCCGGCCTCTGCCAGGCACCCGGCTGTTACCAATCCGACATAACCAATCCCAACCACACAAATCTGCATTTTATTAACTCCCGTTAGTGGGGTACCTAAAGTTTAGAGTGCCTAAAGTGACACGTAAGTGTCATCCCTTCGGCAAGCTCAGGACAAGCTCTGAGGCGAAGCCGAAGGATCTGGCCAACGAAAAAGAGATTCTTCACTTCGCTGCGCTACGTTCAGAATGACAGCAAAGCTGTCACTTTAGTCACTTTAGCTCACTTTTAATTTTGCGTTTTGCGATAATTCATTATTCACTCAAACTGACCGGTTTTTAACTGTCATGCTGAGCAAATCGAAGCATCTGGCCTGCAATCAAGAATAGCGCCCGTTTGTACAGGAAGAGATTCTTCACTTCGTTCAGAATGACAAATTTACTTAATCGAGAACCTCTATCATATCAATGTCTATTTCAACGCTTGCAGCCTGTCCAAGCATATCTATCTGTAAGACCAGGCGTATAGCGTTTTTCGTTTTTACCGCAATACCCTCCAGGCCAATTAGTGGCCCTGCTATGACCCGGCATCGTTGCCCTGCCTTGATATACTTATGGGGTGTCAGGGGAGCACCGATTCGAAGGGCATGGTCAATTTGCACTAATTCGTCGAGTAATGTCTGCTGGTCATTGACTTCGATTAGGTTTGCTACACGATTTGTTCGCAATAGTTCAATCCGCTGGTTCTCCCGGCCGCAGAAGAACAAATACCCGCTGAACAAAGGCAGGAACGAGCGTATCGTTCTGCGGCTTCGACGCCGAACCTTCCAGCTCATCGGAAGAAAGTAGCTGATATTTCTGTGGATTAAATCATGGGCCAGGGCCTTTTCGTTCCTGCTTCGTGTATGGACAACCCACCATTGCCCGGCAAAATCACAAATCGATTCTACCTGGGGCCACATTATTGGTGGATTTTCGCTTACTTTTAACAATTTTATCGTCCTAACAAGACTTTTGCAAAATCGAGATTAGGCATACTTCATGTCCTAACTTATTCCATAAAATTTAAGTACCGTTTTACCAACATATTCAACCTGGTCCGGTACCAATTCAGGATAAATCGGCAGGGACAAAACCTCATTACAAAGCCGTTCGGCAATCGGCAAATCGCCCGGCTTGTATCCAAGCTCGCTGAAGCAGTCCTGCAGATGTAACGGCTTTGGATAAAATATCGCCGAGCCGATATTATTTTCGGTCAGGAATTTTTGCAGCTTGTCTCTTTCCGGCACAGTAACTGTGTACTGGTGATAAATACTGACATTGTTTGCATGGAGCTTAGGTGGTTTTACCGGTGAATCGGCGAAGATACTGTCATAAAAGGCGGCGTTTTGCCTTCGTTTTTCATTCCAACCGTCGAGGTATTTGAGCTTGACCGTAAGAACGGCGCCCTGGATGCCATCGAGGCGGAAATTGCCGCCAATCATTTTGTAGAAGTATCGGGGCTCTTGGCCGTGGTCGCGAAGGACTCTGACTTTCTGCGCAAGGTCTTCTCTATTGGTTGTTACCAAACCGCCGTCGCCGAAACCGCCGAGGTTCTTGGCCGGGTAAAACGAAAAGCATCCGCAATCACCAAAATTGCCGCACTTTATGCCATCCTGGCTCGCTCCTATTGCCTGTGCGGCATCTTCGATAACGGCAACATTGTAACGCTGGGCAATTTGCGTGATGGCTTTCATTTGAGCTGCCTGTCCAAATAAATGCACCGGAACAATTGCTCGCGTTTTTCTGGTTATCTTTTGCTCGATAGCGGATGGTTCAATGTTGTAAGAGTCGGGGTCAACGTCAACAAAGACCGGCTTTGCGCCGAGTCTGATGATAGAGCCGGCAGTGGCAAAGAAGGTGAATGGAGTAGTTATAACTTCGTCCCCCGGTTTTATTTCCAAAGCCATTAAGCTGACAATCAAAGCATCTGTTCCGCTTGAAACGCCGATTGCATAATTGCTGTTGCAATACGCAGCGATTTTTTCTTCAAATTCAGCCACGGCCGGGCCGAGAGCAAAAGACTGACTGTCGCAAACTTCACTTATCGCCTGCATCACTTCGTCCTTGATAGCGGCATATTGTGCCTTTAAATCCAGAATTGAGACCTGCATTAAAACTCCTTTAAATGCTGTCTTACACATCTCTTTTTTCGACTCCGGATTTCTAGTCAATAGTTGAGAATCAGAAATCCCAGACTATTCACCTTCCAAACAATCGCTAAACCGGCACCTGTTTTTGGTCGATTAATTAAACCAAGGTAGTTTACCCCGTTAGAAATCTTTGTCAAACATAATATAGATGCTTTAGAATCTTATTTCTAATGGGGTCAAAATAATTGAAAATTGAGAATTAAATATAGTCTGTAGAAAAGACCATATGTCATTTCGACCGAAGCCCCCGTTCTTGCTTTCGCAAGAAAGCACGGGGGCGAAGTGGAGAAATCTATTAAAAAAACAGATTTCTCGACTCGTCTTGGCTAGGCCTTCGGCTCGCTCGAAATGACACCTGCAAAGGTTTCTACAAAGCAAATTAAATATTGACTATTTTCTCCGTTCGAATAAAAATTAGAAACTGAGTTGCTGTTACAAAGTTTTAGACAATTGCACGACACTGTCATTCCCGCGAAAGCGGGAATCCAGGAATAAAACGGGCTTCAGACGAAGCCTCAAGCAAATTATTGTCTAAAAACTTATTCAAGATATCTTATAGGCCTGAACTTAGTAACTGATTGGCAATTAAAATCGAAAATCGAAAATCGAAAACTAAAAATAATTTAGGTGTTTTATTTACCTGTATCGGCAGACGTGTCTCGCTGCTAAATAGCTTTCGCCGAGCGGCGAGACAACTGAAAATAAACGCTTCATTTTTCGGCACAGATACGACCGAGCTAAGTTCTGCGCTGCAACTTTGCGACGAAGGCTTTCTGGTCAAGCCGACGACACACGCCGGCTATATCAGGCAATTGCTGTCGATTGTCAAAGCCAACAGAGTAAAACTGCTCGTTCCCACCGTTGACCTGGACCTGAAGCTTCTGGCCCGGAACAAGCCGAAATTCGCTGCGTTGGGTTGTCGTGTGCTTGTTTCGGCCCCGGAAGTAATCGATATCTGTCAGGACAAGAGGAAAACGTATCGGTTCCTAATTAAAAACGGCTTCGATACTCCCGCTACTATTAGTGTAGCCTCTGCACTTTCGAAAAAGAAACTGAATTGGCCTTGTTTTCTGAAACCCTGGAACGGCTCGGCCGGTAAACAAAACACCTTTGTTAATAATCGAAGGGAGTTGTCATTCTACGCTCAAAGGATTCCAAATGCTATCTGCCAGGAGTTTATCGAAGGCACCGAGTATTCGTGCGATGTATATGTCGATTTTGGTATGAGAGTTCGCTGTGTGGTTCCGAGAAAACGCATCGAGATAAGAGCCGGCGAGGTCAGCAAGGGACAGGTAGTAAAAAATCCTCACATTATAAGCAAAGCCACCAAATTAGTTGAGGCGCTGGGAGCAGGACCGGGCATTATTACTCTGCAACTGTTTCTGACAGACAACGGCAAAATTAAATTCATCGAGATAAATCCACGATTCGGGGGCGGCGCACCACTCTCAATCAAGGCCGGCGCCTACTTTCCAAAATGGATATTGCAGGAACTCTCAGGCAAAAAACTAAATATCCGTTCCGACAACTTCAAAGATGATTTAATTATGCTCCGCTACGACAGCGAAGTCTGGTTGTAAAATCCTTAGCAGCAAGAGCCACAAAAAGCGCTCGAAATGCCCCGGCCTTGAATCCATAGGGATAATTATCCTTCATTAGAGTACCACTTTTTTATGAACAAATACGAAGCCGGCCACTGTCATCTTTAATCAAAAACCATTGCAGATTTCAGCTTATGGGGGTAAATTAGTACTCCGGCCTGTTGCTAAAATGCCGGTAGAGAATCCTATTGCTGTATCGTGCTCAGAGACAAGGCAAAGCGCAATGAAAGTTTTAAGAACGGTATCAGAACTTAAGGAAGTAGAAAAAGGCTGTGTGCTGACTATCGGCAATTTCGATGGCGTTCATCTCGGACACAAGCAAATTTTAACCGCCGGCAAACAAACTGCAACAAAAAGGCAGGCGCAATTGGTGGTGATGACTTTTGAGCCGCATCCGCTTGTTGTTTTATATCCTCAGAAAGCCCTCGGCATTCTAACACCATTGGCATTGAAAAAACACCTTCTTGCGGAAGTCGGAGTAAATTGCCTTTTTGTTTCAAAAAGTACCCCTGAGCTTCTAAGTCTTTCGCCGGAGGATTTTGTGCAGCGGTTTCTTGTTGAGAATATTCAGCCTGAAGTCGTAATCGAAGGCGAAAGCTTTAATTTCGGCTCTGGGCGAGGCGGCAGCATCCAAACGCTGAAGAAGTTGGGGGCCGAGAAGGGCTTTGGGTTTTCTTTAATCGAAGCCAAAGAGGTCAAACTCTCAAACGGCCAAATGGTCAAGGTCTCAAGCACAATAATTCGCGACCTGCTCGCAGGCGGTAAGGTGGCCGATGCCGCCGTTGCGTTGGGCAGGCCTTATCGATTAATAGGCAAGATTATTCCCGGCAAGGGCAAAGGAAAACAATTAGGCTTTCCAACGGCAAATATGGAACCGCCCCAACAGCTTATTCCTAACGAAGGTGTCTATGCCGGCTTCGTGGAGATTGGCGATACTGAGGAACAACTTTGTGAAAGTAAGAGCAAGCTCCCAGCCGCATTTAGTATCGGAAGAGCCAAGACTTTTATTTCCGACCATCCTTTGCTGGTCGAAGCTCACATACTCGGACAGGACCCGGGTGATTTATACGGCAAATTCCTCGCGATGGATTTTGTGGAGTTTATCAGACACCAGCAAAAGTTTAGCTCACCCGAACAGCTCTCCACCCAAATCACAAAAGACTGCAACAAAGCAAAAGAAATTCTCCTGGAAACCGGAGTATGAGCGAGAAAAATATATTTGTTCGAATTCTTCGTTGGTTGCTGGAAGAGTGGATTAAGGCTCTTTTTTTGGCTGCGGCTACTCTCGTTCTTGGCTCTTTAGTTTGGATTTTTCGCAATTATATCCAAGCGTGGCTCGTTTCACATCACACTATTAAGCTCGTAGGGTGGGTGTGGATATTAGTATGTTTGCTTATATTAGGAATACCAATATTTTTATTTTATTTTATAAGGAGGAAACCAAGGAAAGTAATATATAAGGATGAAAATGATGTGAAAAACATCCTTGAGTTATGGTTTCGTGGATTCAGTCGTACTTCGAGAGGTGGGTATAAGCAAAAGCTAACGATTAATTTCGCTCTTTGCGACCAGGTTAATCATCTAAAGAGAGGAAGCGCAGAAAAGTTTTTGCCAGAAATTGTTGAAAAGAATGATATTTACGAAATTGAAAGCAGAGGCAGAAAAACAATTGTTATTGTGCGCAAAGGATTAACAATTAAAGCGGGACCAGATAGCCTATATGGAACTTATTTATAAGAGTAGCAGATGGTAACCAGTAATTATTTTCAAAAAGCACTTGAGTTGATTTAGGTTAAACAATTTACCGCTCCCTCACGGTCGCGGCTCTGTTGATTTGGATATTACGTATTAACAATGTTAGAAAAAGACGGAATTGAATATCCTTTGGCGTATCTCATAACATTTTCTACTTACGGAACTTGGTTGCATGGAGATAAAAGGGGCAGTGTCGATAAAGAACATAATCGTTATAGCAGTGCTTTTGTGAACCCGAATTCAGGTTTGCACAGAAAGGAACAAATCGCCCTTAAAAATCCCCCCTTCGTATTAGAACAGAGTCAGCGAGAGGCGGTTTTGAAGGCAATTCTACGAGTGTGTGTATTTCGCCGGTGGTTTGCACACGCTGTTCATGTTAGGAGCAGTCATGTTCATATTGTAGTAAGCGGTGAGGAAAAACCGGAAAAGATGATGGTCAATTTTAAGGCTTATGCCACCAGGATGATTAGAAAATGCAATAATGAGCAAACAACAATTAGAAAATATTGGACACGTCACGGCAGTACAAAGTACATTTGGACAAAAGAAAGCCTTGTTTCTACAATAAAATATGTTAGGGATGAACAGGGTAAAATAATGGTGTTTGGTGCAACAGACAATCAGAGCCCCGAACGTCAGTGAGGGGTAAAAAAGGTTAACTATAATACAATGCCAGAAGAACTAAAATTCAGATTTGCCATAGAAGGTGACGTCCCCTGGCTTGCGAAAATGAATCAGGAGCTCATTCAGGATGAGGGACATCGCAATAAAATGACATTACCTGAGCTTGAGCAAAGGATGTCGGCCTTCCTTCGTAACGAATATGATGCCGTTATTGCCAGTTTTCGTCAGAATGATATCGGTTATGCTTTATACAAACAAGACCCGGAGTGGTTATATTTAAGGCAGATTTTCATAATAAAGACAATGAGACGTAAAGGCCTCGGCCGAAGATTTATAGAATGGCTGAAAAATAATCCACGGAGTGATTGCAAAAGAATCAGAACGGACGTCCTGGTCGCTAATATAGTTGACATCGACTTCTGGAAAGCTGTGGGATTTAAGGAATATTTGATTACGTTGGAAATGGAAAATCAATAAAAGATATTTTAAATCCCTATCTATTGTCAAGAAAAAAAAGATAGTAGGGTTTTTATCACAGAAAAAAAATACATGAGATTTCATAAATATCACGCATTGGGAAATGATTATATCGTATTAGACCCGGAAGAGTTCAAAGAACTAACCAAAGAGCAAATTCGCAGGCTTTGCCACAGGAATTACGGCCTGGGTTCGGATGGTATTCTTTATGGGCCGACAGATACAGAGGAAGCTGATTTTGCATTGCGGATATTCAACCCGAATGGTAGTGAGGCAGAAAAGAGTGGCAACGGACTTAGAATTTTTGCAAGGTATCTTTGGGACAAAGATAAAGTGGGAGAGGATGAATTTACTATCTTAACTGCCGGCGGAAAAGTAAAAGCCAAAGTACACACCAATGGTCAAAAAGTAACTGTTGATATGGGGCAGATTAGTTTCGATAGTACCAAAATACCTGTAACCGGAGCGGCACGGGAAGTTATTAATGAAGAAATGGAAATATCGGGAAAGACAATAAAATTTTCCGCCGCCACTATTGGAAATCCGCATTGCGTGATATTGTGTGATGTGATTTCCGAGGCAGAAACCCGAGCATTAGGTCCTTTAATCGAAAAGGAACCGCGTTTTTCGAACAGAATTAATGTTCAGTTTATGAAGGTGCTGGACCGTACAAATATCAAGATAGAAATATGGGAAAGGGGTGCTGGATATACATTAGCATCGGGCAGCAGCAGTTGTGCGGCTGCCGCTGTAGCCAACCGATTAGGCCTGTGCGATTCCAATATAACGGTTCATATGCCCGGCGGAGAAATTGACATAGTTGTATCGAATGACTTTTCAATTACAATGACCGGTGCAGTAACAAAGGTGGCCGAGGGTTTGATATCTGAGGAGATGTTTATTTGACTTTTTATAACTCTGGGTTTCTGTGGCTAAAAAATAAAAGGATTGATATGGTAAGCAACGGCGATTTTCAAAAAGACGTTGAGTTAATAAACAAATCTAAGTAAACTTCTGCGAGTAATTTCTGCAAGAGATATGAACAGCAGGGAAAAGAAGTTTTATGAAGAGAAACAATAAAAAACGAGTACCTAAGTTTAAGAACGAAGATAATGAGCGCGAATTCTGGGCGACTCACTCGGCTCTGGATTACTTCGACAAACGAAACGCTAAAAGAGTTATAATGCCGAACCTCAAGCCATCGGTTAAAACAATTTCCTTAAGACTTCCTGAAATGATGTTGGAAGAGCTTAGGCTTCTTGCCAACAAAAGAGATGTGCCTTATCAATCGTTATTGAAGATGTTTTTAGCCGAGAGAATAAAGGCGGAATTGGGACATTAAATAAAGGCTTGATAATGCTTGTAGATAACAATGCAATGTGTTACTATTAGTATATGGATAAGGCCATTTCACACGACCGTAAAGAAGAATCTGCTGAGGCCAAGGCTCGCTGGTTTCGGTCTCTGCCGCTGTCCGAGCGTATGGAGATGCTTTGCTCGTTCACGGATCTTGCTCTAACGGCTAATCCCAGTTTGCAGGAACGTAAACATGCTCAACCGGTTACAGGACGTATTCAGGTCATTTCAACAATATAAGGTCAAATACGTCATTATCGGAGGCATTGCCTCGACCCTCCACGGTGTCCCGAGGGCAACCTTTGATATGGACATTCTGATCGAGGCTACGCCGGATTATGAATTATCATGGGCAGGAGTTCTTCGTTCTGTCAAAGGATGACCTGATCGCGTCCAAACGAGCCGCTGGTCGTGAAGTCGACCTTGAAGATGTCCGATTGCTGGAGCTTGATGAGGATAAGGAAAACGCAGAAGCCGCGGATGAGCCTGACAGCAAATAGCAGCAGAATTGGGGCATTCAATAAAGGCCTAAGATATATCGAATCTGTGCTACGTAAAGCCTTGCCTCTGCGATGAGATATGTTAGGAATGAACAGGGTAAAAATAATGGCATTTGGTGCAACAGAAGATAATCAGAGCCCCGAACGTTAGTGAGGGGTAAAAACAAGAGAAAATAAAACTATTATGATAAACAGCAACTTCCGAAAAGCCGTTGATTTAATTAACAAATCCAGCAATGTTTTGCTAACCACTCATTCCAGGCCGGATGGTGATGCCTGCGGCTGTATCGTGGCAATGTCTGATGCGATGGCCGCTCTTGGTAAAAAATCAAAAGCGCTGATGCTCTCGCCGATGCCGGAATGGTACAAGTTTTTGTTCGCAGAAAAGGTCCCTGTCCTCGGCGAAGATATCAAGATAGACCACTTGATAGAAGGGCGGTTTGGTGAATTCGATTTGATAATTATTGTCGATACCAATAGTTACACGCAACTGGATAAGTTCGGTCAATATTTAAAGCAAGCCGAGACATCTGTGCTAATAATTGACCACCATGTAACCGCTGACGGCCTTGGGGATGTCGAGCTGGTCGATTCAGATGCCGCCGCGACAGCTCTGATTGTTTATGATTTGTTAAAGTACGCTAAGTGGTCGGTAACCGAAAAAATCGCCGAGGCGCTGTTTGTGGCCGTTGCCACCGACACCGGCTGGTTCCAGTTCAGGAACACGGACAGCACGGTCTATCGCGCCTGTGCAGAGCTGATCGACGCCGGAGCAAAGCCAATCGAAATCCACGAGAGCTTGTTTCAAAATTTCTCACATCAACGTTTCAAGCTAATGGTCGCAATGCTCAACACACTTGAGCTTCACCTTGACGGCCGATACGCAACGCAGCATATATTACAGCGGGATTTCGAACAAACCGGCTCAACCCACAGGGACACGGAAAACTTAATCAATGAATGCCAGCGAATAAGCACGGTTAAGGCAGCGGCCTTGTTTGTGGAACTGAAGGATGGCAAAATCAGGTGCTCGCTCCGCAGCAAAGGCAGCGTCGATGTAAGTGAAATCGCCGCAAAGTTCGGCGGAGGAGGACACAAAATGGCCGCCGCCACCTATCTGCCCGGTACGTTGGAAGAGGCGAAACAACTCGTTTTGGCTGAAATGACTGAACAATTCAAGAGGTTGGATGGTTAATAACTTTCAATCGGGGGGGCAATATTGAGGACGCTCGCCGGCTTCATTTCGGCGAAACGTCTCTCCCAAAATAGCGCGTCCCTCATTGCTGTTGGCTTCTACCCATTGGTCATCCTCAACCTTGCGTATAAGCCTTCCCTTCCCCCAGATTTCCGCACCGCTGACTCTCAGATCTATAGGTCCAATACTGCTCTTATCTACGTTGGGATCAGTCGTTTCCAGAAAGCCGATAAAGCGGTCGGCTTCATTTGGCTCGCTGCTGAAACTAAATACATAGGCTCTGACACCGGCCGGTTCGCCATTGGGAAGTGGGCCTGTAGGTCCCTTAATGGGCGGAAGCTGCCCCCTTTTTGCAACAAAAAGCTTGCCGGTGTTTAGGTCGTAGAACCAATCCTTCTCGTAATGCTCAACTTCTACAACCTTTTTCGGCAGCGACAGCCATATTACAATCCCCAGCAGCACAACCACCGAGACCACGCTCACGCTGAGTACTATTTTGGGGCTCCGGTTAATCCATTCCCGTATGGCTAATCGTTCCCACCACTCTTTAATTTCGTATTTCAGATATCCTAAATCAGGCATCTTAAAACCCATCCGGATACTCTCCAACAATTCTACGCCGATATAAACCCACTTGAGACAAAAATAATCCTAATTTCTCTGTTGAAAAGACCGCAT
Organism: uncultured Pirellulales bacterium; assembly: GCA_964417935.1. GTDB lineage: Bacteria > Planctomycetota > Phycisphaerae > Sedimentisphaerales > Anaerobacaceae > NIOZ-UU13. Next base: position 7,049 of record CAYQKF010000109.1, on the reverse strand, counting down.
GTCATTTCGACCGAAAAAAGCCGCAGCCCTGAGCGAAGTCGAAGGGGATACTTTGCATCGCAAAGTGGAGAAATCTATTAAAAAACAGACTTCTCAACTCGCCCTGCCTGGACTCACGGCTCACTCAAAATGATATCTATAATGTTTTCTACAAAGCAAATTCTAATATTAATGTCCTTTGAGTAATTTTGCAACATGTTCCAAATCAAAGTTATTATGCGATGCATCGCCTGGGTCGATCTCCCAGTATGCCAATTTTTCTGTCCGCCGGTCTCTCCATTTCCAGTATTCGCAGTGGCCATCTGCGAAAGACATGTTGCAGCCGCCACTGTGCCTTGCCGTTACATTATGATCATTCCTGAGTCGCCACTTCAGGTTTTCTCCATCTGCATCTATAGGCCAGAAGCCATCCGATATCCACTTCCATCTGGTACCTGCATCAACAAAAACCATCTTTTCCGAAGGCCTCGAAACCTCGCTCAAAGTATAATAAGGTCTTATCCCATCGCGCTTATGGCCGCCCATAGTGTTGGCTATGGAATAACTGCGAAAAAGGGTGCTGCTGTCACTCTTGCATCTGTATAAAGCAAGCGTCCTCTCGGTATAAGTCCATAAAACTCCGTTCCTGATAGCTGTTTCGGTGCCACCTACATTGTTTGACGGCAGACCGGGACCATCGGCAACCCAGTATCTGCTCACGCTAATATCATTCCAGTAAGTATCGGGTGAGCATAATCTGTCCTCATAATCCGTAGCATAAAAATTCCAGGCTAATGTTAACTGCCTCAGGTTGGACAGGCACACTACGCGTTTGCCCGCCTCTCTGGCCCTGTTTAAACTTGGAAGAACAATCGACATCAGCATTGACATGATAGATATCACAACAAGAAGCTCAATCAATGTGAAACCCCTCGGCCTAATCCTTTGACCGGCGTTTTGTTGCTGTTCGAACATCCTTTCGCCCTTATCTAATGCAATGAAGTGAAACTAATCCGCAAAAGACTAAAATTATTGTAAATCAACTTCGTCTGTAAAACAACACTTTAAATCAGAAGTCTCCGCAGGGACAAAGGGATTGCCAATCCCACAAGGCTACTTTGGAGTTTTACTCACAGCAGGATGTGAGCCACTGTTGGCAAAACTCAGCTAAATCGTGCTCGTCGATTTTGTTGTCGTCAATCAAATCAGCCGTTAGCGAGTTTTCAACTTTGAGCCATTCTTCGGCCAGGACGCAGTAGTCGCGGAAATTGACAAATCCATCGCTGTTAAAGTCCGCCGAGCCGACCATCTGTTTTGACTCGCCGAAAACGCCGTAGCCTGAGCCATCCTGCCCGTAACTTTGCCAGGCCGTAACAAATTTGCGGTTCTCTGTTATTGCAACGGCCGGCCGCTTTTGGTCGTCCGCCATATAGGTATTGACCTGAAATTCGCCACCAATAGGTCTGCCAGAGTTGTAATATCGCTGGGCGAATATGTCTCTTTCGTTAATGTCAGGGTCAATTTTACTGTCCCACACAATTACAAACCGCCCCCGATTATTCATCGCTACCTGTGGATTCTGTTGTGGCCCTTCAATGGTTGTGTTGACGATAAACTGCTCACCTATCGGCATGCCGTCAAAGTTATACCGTCTGGCGTGAATATCATCCAGACCGGCGAGGTTAGGGTCTCCATCCCAGGCCACCACGAAATGTCCTGGCATATTCATCGAAATTGAGGGTCGCGTGATGGAGCTGAATTTGATTGTGCTTACCTCGAACGGTTCCGTCTTAGCTGTACCTTCTGCGCTGTATAGCCGTGCTATTATCGAGTTGCTGCTTTTATCCCGCATCCAAACTACTGCGAAATTGCCTTCTGTCTCCATTGCCACATCCGGATAACGGCAGAGTGATGGCTCGTCGTTAATGACAAATTCCTGCCCAACGCTTGAGCCGGTGCTATCATACAATTGACCGCATATTGCCTTGTTGCCCTGCTCAGGAATATTCATACTCTCCCAAACGACGATGATGAAGCCGCCGTCATTATTCATAGCTACGCTTGGGTAAAGTTGTTTGTCGTTGGTATAGCTGTTGACGCGGAACTCGCTGCCGAGAGGTAGGCCGTTGGGGTCGAACCGTCTGGCAAAAATATCTTCTTTGTTTTCACCGGGCCCGTACCAGACAACCACAAAATTGCCGATGGTGTCCATTGCAACCGATGGCTCTCTTTGATTACCGCTGGTTTCAGTATTGATTTGAAATTCCTCACTTAGGGGTTTGCAGTTAAGATCAAAACGTCGTCCAAAAACGCCGTTTGAACTGCCATCTTGAAGGTAGCTGTTCCAGACTACGACAAAATTGCCTGCCCCATCCATCGCTATGGCAGGATTCTCCTGCTTATTAGATACGTGTGTATTTGCCTGGAACTCGCCCCGGCAGATTACCGCTGCAACTAAAGCTATCGCCACAGCCGCAAAATAACTCCTTTTAAGCTCCAAAATGCCATCCTCCTTTGGACTATAATGTGCATCTGCATTTTACCGGGTTAGCTCCGGCCGCCCAGAAAAAAACTCTCCTGTCCAGACTCACCTGCTTTTTGTGAGATTCCAATTTAAGATAAACATGCTTCACTTGTCACCTACACACCGATATGGAACAACGGTCAGCTATAAATCGGACTTAGCTTATTATTTTGTAAGCTATTACCGGTATAGGGACAATTGCTATCGTCCTTTTGGTATTCATGTTATGGATAGGAGGATGGAGATAGAAAAAGAGCCTGCCGAAGATCGCTCCGACAGGCTCAAAAAAACATGCTTCATTTACTCTGTACTGCGTCTTCTGAATGTACGGATAACCTTCGTACCCTTAATCTTCTGGCTCCCTCTGGAAGTCGTCAACTCTCCTGTTAGCTTCGACTCGGCCAGTTTTCCTTCAAAGCTCATTTCGAATTTCCGCTCACCGAATTCCAGAACGATCTTAAAACTCACCTGGTCGCCTTCAAGATTGACCTTCTTAATGGGAATAGCACCATACAATCCGCTCATGTCCGGGTTGACCCTCAGTCTCTGCTTGCGACTGCCCCGCTCGGATGCAACTTCAAGATTCCAGGTACCGATAAGGGGAGCACCAATCAGTTTTCCCTCAACCGTAATCTCTCCCCTCTCAGACTTCATCACACCGGAAAGCGTATCCCCCCGGACGGTTCCCTCAAAGGCCGATTCTTGCTGACGGTCCTGATATGTGCTTTTTCGCTTGAAGGTCAGATTACCCCGTTCGTATTGCAAGTCTGCGATCTCACTTTTACTCCGTCGGCCCTGCCATTGGGCAGTAAGATTACCTTCCTTGTCGGCTTTAATAACAAGCGTTGATGTTATTTCCCTATCACCTATCTTATACTTCATCGCCCAGTTCCCGACCGCACGGGATACTCTTGGGCTGCGCTTGCCCTCCAGCTTAAACTCCCCTCTGTCGCTCGACCAGGTTCCGGAGATCTTTCCATCCTCGATCGTTCCTTTGAAGTTCGTCGTTGTGGATTCACCTTCACGATTGCGACTGACCAGCGCGAAGCCGAGCTGACCCTCTTCATACTTAATGTCTTTCAGTTCGCTAAGTCCCATGAAACTGATCCAATGACCGGTTTGGTTACCCTCCTTGTCTCTGGAAAACGAAAGAATCGATTCGAACTGTCGTCCATCGTAATCGACCTTGACCTGCCAGTCGCCGTATAATCCCCTCCCGCGGGATGAAGACGACCGGGCCCTGACCTGTGCTGAGAGCATGATTAGAACCATCAGCGAACAATACAGGACTGCCTTGAAAAATGTTTGCTGTTTCATAATGTGTTCCTCCAAAAAAAGATTGATTATTTGGCTACTTGTTTTATACATTATAGACTTTCGATTGTCAAGGGGAAAAATCTCAAAAAAAATGATAAAATGTTTTTGCAAGAAATAACAATATTTGCGGGTTCTTATATTTTCCAAAATTAGCAAAAAAAGTATAGCTTTGCATAGAACTTTTTGATATATTATTCATTAGAGCACATTCGCAGGGCTGAGGATATCTCGCTTTTTCCTCTCCCTCCGCTCCTCAGCCCTGCTTCCTCCTTGTCCAGGCTAATCGACTCTTTTGTTCCAACTTCTCGCTGATATTAGTTGTTACCATCCGGCAAAAGGGGATTCTATGGCCTCTCAGGCGATTTAAATTGAAAGCCGATGGGGATTATGTGAGATTACACAAATAAAGTTAATTGCCTTTTCGTCCTCACCATCACCGCACCAAAGCTGAGCAGAATCTGATGCAGAGATTCTAATAGCCGATCTGGAAAGCGGGATCAGGCAAAGAGCTCTTCGCAAAAACGCTGTTAAGGTTTTGGCAATTGACGCTGCTCAGCCGTTGTTGGCGGGTAACTCTTGAAGACCGACCACATCCCTGGCGTACCCGCGTCCCATGCATCTTTAATGAAAACCTTTTCTTTTTTCATATACGCAGCATGACCATCGTAAAAGGCTATATTGACTCCCTCGCTGTGACGATACAGTGTTGGGCCGTCAGTGCCGACCTGTTTATAAGGTGTAATTGTATCCTGGCCAAGAACGTCCCATCCATCTTTGTAATTGGCTCCCCACCACCAAAGCCACCAGTCATTGCTCTCCGTGAATATGAGTTCTCCGGAAGGACTGGGAACTGTAGTATTCCTGTGTCCGGCATAGCCGATGCCAAACCAGTCTGAAAAGTACCAGTCCGTCAGGTTGTAGCCGTAACTGAGCCAGGAGTCCCACTGGGAATCGGGTCTTTCCTTGATCGAAACCACGTCGCTTGGACAAAGAAACTCCCTGGGTGCGTGCCAGTCATCGTCCGAACCGCCCTTCATACCTTTATAACCCACCAGGTCTCTAAAAAGCTGGTTGCCGGGCCAATAGCGATTGTCTCCCAGTGTCCTGTCCATGACTGGAACATACCAGCCGTCTGCCTCATCAGCATACATGGTATTGGCCAGACCCATTGTCCTAAGGTTGTTGCTGCAGACGATGCGTTTACCGTGCTCCTTTGCTCTCATCAGGGCCGGCATCAGGATCGCCATCAATAAGGCGACGATGGAAATTACTACCAAAAGCTCAATGAGTGTAAAGCCCATTAGAAATCTTCCGCTTCTCCAATTGGGGGTTCTTTTTTCTAATGGCGTAAAGCCTCTTATAATTCGCATGGCAACCTACTCACTGCAAATTGTTTATACTGGTATTTCCCATTTATACTTGGCTTAGATATCCCGATACATCGGGATTGAGCTTCACTTCTAATATAATATCAAATCTGTCTTAAAATTCAAGCTTTTTTCCTCACCATTACCCCACCCTCGCCCCGTAGCATAAGGCAGTCTTTGACCCCGTAAGTTAGCCTTTGGTCTTATGGGGCTGACAATGCTATGGGGCAAGCCGGCCCGAAAAAAACGCTTACAGCGAATGATGATTTTAGCTGCCAGCGCTAGGTGGCATTACCACCTAGTGAATTACAAAATATCACACCTGTAAAGACAGGAAAAAACAAAGCATTTACTGCAATTTTGCATTTTGATTTCTTATTTTTTACTTTTGATTTCCTCCGCCGCTTTCTAATCAACTAATCACCAATTAACCAATTAACTAACACTCCCTCTGCCCGGGCGTGTAAACTTACCTAAGGCCAACGTCCCCGACGTCGGCTGTATTTAGCCCCGGTCTTCGGCCGGGGGTGCAAACGAGAGGATTGCCATATCCTCTATCACAAATTTACTCGGCGGATTTTATTTTCTACTAAAAAAAACTGTCCTGTGCAAAGCCGAACGAGGACAGATGTCTGGGTCCGAATGTTGTTTTCGAAAATTTAAACAGTTGAGATGTCAGATTAGGTGTTAAGGATAATCAATTTTTCTTATCTCTAACCCAAATTCTTTTCCTTTGATTTTTGTTTCATACAAAGTAGGCTGTGGAATCATATTAGCACACCATTTAATTATTTTTCGCCTGTTTTCTTCTGACATGCGACGCCCAATTATAACACCGGTCAATGATTCTGCAGGAAAGTGTTTGATACCAGGACCTTTATTATGATCTATAATTCTCCATTCATGCTCGTAGTACCAGTGATCAGCTTTTGTTAAAAGCATCGCCTGTGTTTTTTCCCACTGTGAACTTATGAAGAAATTAACGTTGGAGTATTCTTTCTGATAACTTATCTCCTGTGATCGTCCAAAAAAATCATTATTTGCGTCGAATTCCAAGCAGAATCCGGAATGTCCATTAGAATAATGGGACCACATAAGAATATGGTTATTAATCGCAAACATACAATATACGCCCATTTTCTCCAGGAATGAATTACCTAATGATTTGGGAATATTATTACGGTTTCTCAAGCAAATATTTACTTTATAACACCTTTGTTCCGTAAGTAAATTTGGCTCATTCTTTCTATACCAGCCTTCAAGAAAATTTTTCCACTGTTCTTCCGTTCCATCATATGACAGGCCAACTCTTGAGTCGAAGAGGTCATTAAATTCTTTTGGCTTTGCAAAATATATCTCGTTATGAGTAAATATATTCTCTGTGTATTCATTAAACGCACAATATTTATATAAGACATCCGGCTCGACTACATTTTCATCCATTACATTATTATCTTCTTCACCAGCTTTTTTTATTTTATTGCTCCTTTTACAGAGTGCTTTCTTTCCAAATCTTTTTTGTTAATTTTTGAACAGCTTTCTACATTTTTGATGGTGGCACGAAAGTGCTTAGAACCAGCATTGAACAAAAGTATCCAATCAAGATTTCCTTTTGTTTCATTTTGGCCAAACCAGTAAATAAACAATTCGTCAATTTTCTCACCGACAAAACCTTTATGCTCAACAACTGTTTTTTCGATTTCCTTCTCCGTTAACGGTTCAGTTCCAATCGATACCTTTGAATCTGATGAAAGTACAGATTTATAGTGCTTAAAATATAAACATCGAACGATCTTTTCAACAACCCTACTAATACTACAGCGCAACATGGGCTCAAGAATTTAGGTTGTCTGTGCCGATAA
>CAYQKF010000108.1:0-18006 GCA_964417935.1 uncultured Pirellulales bacterium | reverse complement strand
TACGATTTCTATTGGTTTCGGCGATAAGAATAATCTTCAGGCCGGCGGTTCAGGTTTAGTGTTCTTTGACGATATTCGCCTGTATCGGTCGGCACCACTAGAGCCAGAACCGGAACCGTAAACCGAGATTTAGGTGGCCTCCATTGCTTCTGCCGTAAGGCATCCTGCGGATTGCGAAGCAAGATATGGGGGCACGGTTGATACGCCTGTTAGAAGTCCGTCGATGCGGCCTGTCCGTCAGGCCTTCTTTGATTGTGTAGAATTGCCGGACTGGTCCGGCGGCCAGACGGAGCGCCGGATAAAGCACGTATGTATCCATATAACATATTTGCACCAATTCGGGGCTTATACCGAATGAATCGGTATAGGCCCCTTTCAATTGACTCCGCCAAAAGACGACTGTTCTGCGACATTGGCTATCGATTATTGGATTTCGTATTTTGTGGTGCGTATTTGGTAAAGCGTATAACGTATTTGGTCGGTAACGGGCAAACAATCCGAAAGAATTTGGGGAAAGAAAAAAATCCCAAATAAATGAGGGGCAGTGCTGATATTTTGTGAAGTTTATTCTTGACGTATAAAGACAAATCGGTTTTATTTATGTGCGAGAGTGGTGGAGACAGGATCCGTCGGGCTGTAACAGCTTGAAAATAAAGTGCTTATGTATATTAAGGATGGTCGAAAGAAAGTGTCCTAATTTTCTTGGAAAGGAATGAACGATGCGAATTGTCAAACTTTCATTGATTTTTCTTTTGTGTGTTTGTGTTTTCCTGGCGACCGGCTGTAACTCGGAACTGCAGGACCTTCGAATCCAGAACGACACACAGCAAGAACGAATAGCAAAGCTTGAGAGTGAGCTGCAATTTAACATGCTACAACTTGACCAGTTACAAAGAAAACTTGCCTCGGCTAAGGGAAGGAGTGATATCGAGGTAGAGACGCTACAACAGGAAATTGCCGCCCTTGAGGAGGACATTGCTAAAAAGAAAGAGTTGATTGCTTCGATGCAGCAGAGGCTGCTTTTAGGCGGAGGGGCGCTGCCGGTGGAACTTAGTACTCTGCTGGAGGATTTTGCCGAAAAGCACGATATGGTAACGTACGATTCGAGCCGAGGAATAATAAAGCTCAAGAGTGATTTGCTTTTTGAAAAGGGCAGTGACAAGGTGGATTCTTCGGCAATCCCGGCCGTCAAATCGCTTTGTGGTATTTTGAATTCCGAAGAAGCTAAGGAGTTCGACGTTATAATAGCCGGTCACACCGACGATATTCCTATTATGAAGCCTGAGACACGTGCGAAGCATCCGACCAACTGGCACTTGTCTGCGCACAGAGCAATAGCTGTGCTGAATGTGATGGGAAGTAACAATATTGAGTCTAAGCGAATGAGCGTACGAGGTTTTGGTGAATACCGGCCTTTTGTGGACAATAAGCCCAACAAAGGAGGAAATCCGCAAAACAGACGAGTCGAAATTTACATTGTCGCTCAGGGAGTATAATTTCAAGTGTCTAAAGTTTGACTCGTGCTACGTAGCGAGTACTTCGCAGAGTAGTAAGTGCCTAAAATGACACTTACGTGTCATTCTTTCGACAAGCTCAAGACAGGCTCTGAGGCGAAGCCGAAGGTTCTGGCCAACGAAAAAGAGATTCTTCACCCTTCGGCTATGCTCAGGGCAAGCTTCTTTCGCTCAGAATGACAGCTTTGCTGTCACTTTAGGCACTTTAGCTCACTTTAGGCACTTTTAATTATTTTATATGGCAGAACGCACTTTAATTATTATCAAGCCGGACGGTGTGCAACGACACCTGGTTGGTGAGATAATCGGACGATTCGAAAAAAAGGGTCTTAAGCTCGCTGCCGCAAAATTTTTGCAACTGTCTGAAAAGCAGGCCGGTCAACTCTATGCGGTCCATCGCGAAAAAGCATTTTTTAAGGGCCTGGTAAAGTTTCTCTCTTCGGCACCAGTGCTTGTAATGGTCTGGGAGGCTGAGGGCGTGATAGATATCACCCGCAAGATGATGGGGGCAACTTTCGGCTACTACGCTGAGCTGGGTACTATCCGGGGGGACTTTAGCTGTTCTGAAAGATTTAATCTCATCCACGGCTCGGACAGCCCCGAATCTGCTCAGCAGGAAATCAAGTTGTTTTTCACACCAAATGAAATAATCAATTACAAACTGACCGATGCCCACTGGCTTTACGGCAGAACGGTCAGCCCGAAAAAATAACACATTCCTGTTTCGGGGGAAATTTCCAGCACGAGGATTCTACAACACGATAAATGCGTGGTGGTTAGTAGGGGCGGTTCGCGACTCGTGCTACGCAGCGATTCGTCCTTCGCAGCAGTTCTGCTACGCAGAACGGAGCTACTTCGCAGAATAGTAACCGCCTCTACTCTGCCATCAAATTATTGAGCTTTGCGTAAAGATTTCCAGAATAATCCTTGATTAGAATGCGTATAAGTATTAAAATAGTTGTTTTGCTTTAAAACTTTTAAACGGGTTGAACGACCTAAATAGAGTATGCAAAATTGAGGTTAGGCATATATTATTTAAGAAAATCAGGTTTTTTGATTTTCTTGAATAATCAAATAGCTGCTTGCCGGGCAATAATTTATTGTTTGGAAAGAAAAATTAAAAGACAATTTTTTCTTTTCAAAGTATGCCTAACCTCGATTTTGCAGAAGCCTTAACAAGCTAAATCGAAAGGAGTATGACAATGCAAAAGCTCATATCAACAATTTCAATACTAAAAGGCTCGATTATTCTTTTTGTTTTATCCTCCTGTGTCTTACTGCCTCAATCGGTCAGCCGGGCCGGGCCTCTGGCGAGAATCACTGTCGAGACGGGCGATTACATGCGCTTTGGTACACCGGTGTCGCTGGATCTCACGGGTGTGCCGTTGGGCTTTCCGACGGATCGGATTCGCTTGTACGAAATCGAAGGTTCCAGGCGGATTCTCATTCCGTCGCAGCTTGAACCGGGCTCACCGCCGCGATTGTGGTTGATCCTTTTAGAGAAACCGCCAGCGGGAAGTAAACTCACCTATGAAATTGAGCGTGCTACAGTTGAAGAGCTTATGCTTGATGTGGTCTACGAGGATGCGCCGTACGTCCGGGCGGAGAAGAACGATTCCTTCTTGCAGATACAAACACATGGACCGAGCAGTATCCATAAGATTTTAAGGTACCATCACGCGATTGTTCCGGCGCCGGAAGGGCAGAGCAAGCTATACGACCGCAGCGCGTTTATCCATCCGCTCTGGTCGCCTTCGGGATCGGTGTTGACGAACATCCATCCGCCGGACCATTATCACCATCTGGGCATATGGATGCCCTGGACCAAGACGAAATTCGAGGGTGAGGAAGTCGATTTCTGGAATCTTAAGGCAGGCCAGGGAACGGTTCGTTTCAACAAGTTTCTCTCGACGTCAAGCGGAATGATCTTCGGCGGCTTTCAGGCCGAGCACGATCACGTGGCGCTGAAGACCGACGCTGGCGAGAAAGTCGTCCTTAAAGAGATATGGGAGGTCCGTGCTTATAGTAGTATCGGCGGTCCCGGCTGGCTTTGGGATTTCGTCTCGACCCAGCGCTGCGTGGCGGACAGCCCCTTGCTGCTCGAGGAGTATCGCTACGGCGGCTTCGGCTTCCGCGCCACCGCTGACTGGAAGGGCGAAACCGCGGCGTATCTGACCAGTGAGGGCAAGACCCGCAAGGACGGCCACGCCACGCGAGCCCGATGGTGCGACACGTCGGGCGTCACCGACGGAAAATGGAAGGGCGTGACGTTCTTCAGTCATCCGCAGAACTTCCGGCATCCCGAACCGATGCGAATCTGGCCGGGATTCGAGCAGGAAGTGTTTTTCAACTGGGCGCCCGTGCAGGCGGGGGACTTCGAGATGAAGCCCGGCGAGGATCATGTGTTCCGGTATCGCCAATACGTGCACGAGGGCAAGATCGACATCGAGCGAACCGAGCAAGTCTGGAATGATTACGCTCACCCGCCGAAGGTTAAGGTTGAAGCTGTTCGGCCGAGCAATGCAATTATGTTATTTGACGGCACCGACTTTGCGCACTGGACTACCGGGACCGACAAGGACATCGGATGGAGGCTTGTTGATGGAACGACGGAGAGTGTGCCCAAAAGCGGCAGCATAATGACCAAGCAATCCTTTGGGGATTTCAAGCTGCACATTGAGTTCAAAACTCCGCAAATGCCGCCAAACGTGAAGGGCCAAGGCCGAGGCAACAGCGGCGTATATCTACAGCGTCGGTATGAGGTGCAAATCCTCGATTCATACGGCCTGGAGCCTAAGAACAATGCATGCGGGTCACTATATCGATTCAAAGCGCCGGATAAGAACGTCTGCAGGATGCCAGACAGGTGGCAGAGTTACGATATTATCTTTCACGCTGCGAGGTTCGATGGTAACAGGAAGATTAAGAACGCCCGTATTACGATATGGCATAACGGTGTTTTGATTCATAATGATGTCGAACTGGCGAATAAAACCGGTGCGGGACGACCTGAAGGACCAGAACCGGGACCTATTCTGCTACAGGAGCACGGCAACGAGGTGTCGTTCCGCAATATATGGATAGTCCCCTTGTAGGGTGAAAAGTAATGGATGTGGTTTTGAATCCGGTATAGAAAAAGAGGTTGAGGTATGAACAGCAGAAGAAAATTTGCAGCCGGCATACTGGCAATCATTGTAATTTGTGGTTTCAGTGTTGCCAGTGAGGCTGAGCATATTGGTCTTAAAGTTTCGGCTCCGAACGTGGATTGTCTCGACGTCCCTGTTCAGGTGGTTATTGAGCTGCCGGAACGATTGGCCAGCGTGCCCTTTGAAGAAATCAGCGTCTGGCTTATGCAGGAAGGTAATCTGTACGCCAACGTATCCATACCGGGCCAGATTGTGATGAACGACAAGAAGCAAGCAGAATTGTGGTGGGTACTGCCCTGGGCCAAGGCGAACAGCACAAGCAGGTGGACTGCCGCTCTGGCTGACCGGAGAGAACCGGCATCTGGGCGTAGTCCGGTGAAGGTTTTCTCCTGGAGGGACGAAAAAGGTGATTATCTCGATTTGCTTTTCAACGGCCGTAAGGTAACACGCTATATTTACGCCTATAATAATTCAAGCAAAGAGCGTATCCTTGAGACGTACAAGACCTTCCACCATGTTTTCGACGCTGAGGGAAAAAAGCTGCTGACCAATGGGCCGGATGGCCTGGGTCCGTACCTGAGTAATCAGATCCTGTATCCGCACCATCGCGGGATATTCATAGGCTGGAACAGGTTGGAGTTCGGAGGCCAGAGATATGATTTCTGGCACATGGGAGAGCAAGGGAGGGTCCAGAAACATCAGAAATTTCTGGAGCTGACCGCCGGGCCGGTCCTGGCAAGATCGAATTCGCTGGTTCACTGGAATAAGAGAAACGGCGAGACGATAATTGCCGAACAGCGGGAAACTACTGTATTTCGCCAGAGTGACCCGACGATTCTTCTGCTGGATTTTCATACCAAATTGAAAGCTGTCCGAGGCGATGTTTTTTTAGACGGGGACCCGGAACACGCCGGCTTTCAGTATCGAGCGCACGATGATATTGCTAAGGGCGGCAAAGAGGTCAAGGCAACTTACCTGTTTCATAAAGATGGTATCGACCCGAAGAAAAACTACGACCTGCCGTGGACGGCGATGTCATACGGGTTGAACGACCGGCATTACAGTGTTCAGTATATAAATCATCCCGATAATCCGGAGCCAGCCATCTATTCAGCATATCGTGATTACGGACGTTTCGGTGCGTTCTTTAAGGAAGAAATCCGCGCCGGCAAGACATTGACTCTGCGCTACCGTATCTGGATAGGCCCCGGCGAAATGCCCAAACGGCAAGAGCTGGCGAATAGATATTCGGCATTTGTCAATGACCCAAAGGTGGAAGTGCTGAGACGGTAAATAGGATTTGTGATTGGCGTTGAAAATTGTAAATCAGTTAAGGGATTCAGAGCTTTGAGGATGTGGTGATATTTTCGCAGAAAATTTGAATTGCGTATCAACTTCTGCCGGTTATAATGTAAAAACTATTTCGTCGTGTCGGCAATGACAGACATCCTTTGTTGAGCATAAGTTGTTTTAGGAAAACGGTTATATTGAATTCGCAATCTAACCGGAGGAAATTGCAATTGATAGTTGATAAGGAGAATGACAAATGGCAAGACCTGTAACACTTTTTACCGGCCAGTGGGCGGATTTACCGCTGGAAGAATTGGCTAAAAAGGCGGCAAGCTGGGGTTATGATGGTTTGGAGTTGGCTTGCTGGGGCGACCACTTCGAGGTGGACAAGGCCCTGGAGGATGATGATTACTGCAAGGCCAAGCGTGACCTGCTGAAAAAGCTCGGCCTTGAGGTGTTTGCGATATCGACGCATTTGGTTGGTCAGGCGGTCTGTGACAATATCGACGAACGTCACAAATCAATTTTGCCGCCGGATGTCTGGGGCGACGGCAAGCCTGAAAGCGTCCGGAAGCGTGCGGCTGAGGGAGTTATTAAAGCCGCCGTGGCCGCCAAGAAGCTTGGGGTAAAGATTGTCAATGGCTTTACGGGCAGCTCAATATGGCACTTGCTTTATTCGTTCCCGCCGGTTACGCCGGATATGATTAAGGCGGGTTACGACGATTTCGCCAAGCGCTGGACCCCAATCCTCGACGCCTTTAAGGCGGAGGGTATCAAGTTTGGTCTTGAGGTTCACCCGACGGAGATAGCTTTTGATATTGCTTCGGCTCAGCGTGCAGTCGAAGCGGTCGATGGGCACGAATGCTTCGGCTTCAATTACGACCCCAGCCACCTCGGTTACCAGGGCGTAGATTACGTCAAGTTTATCCGTACTTTCGGCGACCGTATCTTCCATGCTCACATGAAGGACGTCTGGTGGGGTCACGGGGACGGGACGGTTGGTGTCTTCGGTGGTCATACCGAGTTTGCCGACCCTCGCCGCTACTGGGACTTCCGCTCAATCGGTCACGGCGATATCAACTTCGAGGAAATCATCGTTGCGCTGAACGATGTCGGCTACCAGGGGCCGCTTTCGGTTGAGTGGGAAGACAGCCGAATGGACCGTGAACACGGCGCAGCAGAGGCCTGCGAGTTTATTAAGAAGGCGGACTTCAAGCCGTCACAGGTCGCCTTCGATGCGGCTTTCGAGAAATAAAAATTACAGGAAAGTTTAGTATGACAGGCAAAAAAAGTGTCGGCGCTCCTTCGCCAAGGCTTTGGAGCATCTGTGACCGGCGTCAGTTCCTGAAGGGAGCAGCCGGCACCGCTGTGGGGGTTGTCGGATACCCGTATATTGTTTCTTCGTCGGCTTTTGGTAAGGCCGGCAGAGTGACGCCGAGCGAACGAATTACTATGGGTTGTATTGGTGCGGGCTGGCAGGGCGGCAGCAATATGAACTCATTTCTTCGCGAAAAAGACTGTCGAATTGTCGCCGTCTGTGACGTTGACAAAAACCATCTGCAAAGCGCTGTCAATCGAGTCAACAATCAATACAAAAACAAAGACTGTGCGACGTACGCGGATTATCGCGAGTTGTTATCGCGCGATGATATCGACTCAGTATCGCTTGGCCTGCCCGACCATTGGCATGCGATTCCGGCTGTAGAAGCTGCGAGGTCGGGCAAGGATATTTACGGTGAAAAGCCCCTGTCGCATAATCTAAGGCAAGGCCGAGCTATGTGCGATGCGGTCAAGCGTTACAGCCGGATATGGCAGACAGGAAGCTGGCAGCGGTCACAGGCCAACTTCCGCTTTGCCTGTGAATTGGTTCGCAATGGTCGCATCGGCAGAGTGCAGACGGTTGAGGTGGGGCTGCCTTCGGGACATACCGACTTCGGCGAGACCAAGGGTCAGGAAGGGATTTGTCCGCCGCCCATAGAGCTTGACTATAACTTCTGGCTTGGGCCTGCGCTATACGAGCCTTACTGTCCGGCGCGTGTGCACAAGAACTGGCGGTGGGTCCTCGACCACGGTGGCGGGCAGTTGATGGACTGGGTCGGGCACCACGTCGATATCGCCCACTGGGGTCTGGGCATGGACTATGGCGGCCCCTACGAGATAGAAGGCTCCGGGGAATACCCGAAAGACGGATTATGGAACAGCCCGACAAGGTATCGACTAACAGCGAAATATCCTGACGATATTACGATGACTATCGCCGGCGGGCACGACGACATCCGCGGCGGGACAAAGTGGATAGGTGAAGATGGGTGGGTCTGGGTTACTCGCGGCAATATAGATGCACAGCCCAAGAAGCTGCTCGAAGAGAAGTTCGGACCCGATGAGATACACCTGTTTCATTCGCCTGGCCACTGGCGCAACTTCCTCGACTGCATCAAAAGCCGTGAGACTACGCTAACGCCTTGTGAAGTTGCGCACCGCTCGGCGACGCCGGGCCACTTAGGGCAGATTGCTATGCTGTTGGGGCGCAAGATACGCTTTAATCCCAAGACCGAAGAAATACTCGATGACCCGACTGCAACAGGCCTACTCGGAAAAGCAATGCGCAGCCCGTGGCACCTGTAGAATTGATTTCGCCAAAAGACGGCGGATTCCGTCAAACAGATGCCGGATCTTTGACTTCGATATTTACTATTGACTATTTGAAATAAATTATCATTCGCTAATTGTGAGAATGGGTATTTTCATATGAAGGATAGAGGGATTAACCGGCGGCAATTTATCAAAAGTACAATCGTTACTGCGGCGGCTGTAAGTTTTCCGTATGTTGTACCGGCGTCTGCTTTAGGCCAAGCCGGTAATGTTGCGCCGAGTGAACGAATTACTTTGGGCTTTATCGGTGCAGGCAAGCAGAGTAAACATCTGATGCGGTCTTTTCTAAATTCACCCAGTACTCACGTGCTGGCCGCTTGTGACGTTGATAAACTCAAGCTTGCGCGGGGGAAGAAGATAATCGAGGATCACTATGCCGACAAGAGCGGCGGCACATACAAGGGCTGTAAAACGTACGGCGATTTTCGTGAGCTTCTGGCCAGAGATGATATTGACGCAGTGGTGATTTCCACGCCTGACCACTGGCACGCCATTATGGTTATCCAGTCTGCTATGGCCGGCAAGGATATTTACTGCGAGAAACCGCTTTCGCAGACCATCAAAGAAGCGAGGGCTATGGTCAACGCCGTCAGGCGCTATGGACGGGTCTTTCAGACCGGCAGCATGCAGCGCTCGGACTGGCATTTCCGCTTAGGGTGCGAATTGGTCCTCAACGGTTACATAGGCCAGTTACAACATGTAACCGTTGGCGTTGGTGGTCCGCCCCAAGATAAACCACTGCCGGCAGAGCCGGTACCGGATTATCTGGATTGGGATATGTGGTTGGGCCCGGCGTTGTGGAGGCCTTATAATTCGGAGCTTTCTCCTCATTTAAGCTGGGACGGCTTTCCTCATTGGCGCAATCACAGCAGCTTTGGCGGCGGGGGGATGACCGACTGGGGGGCGCATCACTTCGATATCGCCCAGTGGGGTATGGGTATGGATGAGAGCGGCCCGGTTGAAATTATTCCCCCCGACGATGAGGATTACAAAGTGCTTACCTATAAATATGCCAACGGTGTTACGATGACCCGCGATAAGGCCAACGGCGTTTTGTTTACCGGCACTAAAGGCAAGGTCGAGGTCAATCGCGGACATATCCGCACTTGGCCTGAGGAACTGAAGGAACAGCAGATAGGTCCCAATGAAATACACCTGTACGAGAGCAGGAACCATTATGTTGATTGGCTGGACGCCATCCGCAAACGCAGCAGACCGATTTGCGATATAGAGACCGGGTGCCGTTCGGTAAGCGTTTGTCATTTAGGGAATATAGCTTATAAACTTGGTCGGCCGCTGAACTGGGACCCCGAAGGTAAGGTGCTTATCGGAGATGCCGGAGCCAGCCGGTTGCTTTCGCAGTCAATGCGCAGTCCCTGGCACCTTTAGAAATTTACTATTTATTATTTATTAAGAGTTATGCAAAATAGAGGTTAGGCATATATTATTTATCGCAAAAGAGGAGCATTTTTATTATGAAGAAAAGAGAACTTAATCGGCGTCAGTTTTTGAAAAGTGTGACCGGCGTTACCGCCGGTGCAATAGCATTTCCATATGTTGTTTCTTCGTCAGCACTAGGGCAAGCCGGCAGCGTTGCCCCAAGTAACCGCATCGTGATGGGCTTTATCGGCGTAGGCGGGATGGGCACAAACAACATGAGGGGCTTTATGGCCAATAAAGACGTGCAGGTTTTAGCCGTCTGTGACGTCGTAAGGGAAAGCAACCAATATGGGCACTGGTATAAAAGGGGCTGGAAAGGCCCGTGCTTTGGCCGGGAACCTGCCCGGAATATTGTGGAAGATTACTATGCCAGCCAGAAAAAATCAGGCACCTTCAAAGGATGTTCTGCTTATGTCGATTTTCGTGAACTGCTGGCCCGAGACGACATTGATGCCGTCTGTATTACCACGCCGGACCACTGGCATGCCATACCGGTGATTATGGCGGCAAAGGCCGGCAAGGATATTTACTGCGAAAAGCCGTTGAGCCTGACGATAGCTGAGGGTCGGGCTATGGTCGAGGCCGTCCAGCGCTACGGTGTTGTTTTCCAGACCGGCAGCCATCATCGTTCTGCCGATGAACATTTACGTTTTGTCTGCGAATTGATACGCAACGGGCGAATCGGTGAACTGAAAAGAATTGTTGTATTCCTGAACGGCAGCAGCATCCACGGTCCCTGGCAGCCCATGGGCGTGCCTGATGAACTTGATTACAATATGTGGCTCGGTCCTGCACCCTGGGTGCCGTATCACGAGGACCGCTGTCTTTACAGCTTTCGTTATATTCTTGATTATTCGGGTGGAGAAACGACGAACACAGGTGCTCATTGTTATGACATAGCCCAATGGGCCAACGATACGGAACATACCGGGCCGGTGGAGATAGAAGATTTGGGTGGTGAGTTTCCCAGAGACGGCCTCTATACTGCGCCCAATAAGATCCACTTCCGGGCCAGATACGCCGGTGGCGTGGAGTTGATTAGCCAGCCGTTTGGTCGCGGCGAGATGCAGCGTTTTGCGCGTTTCGAGGGTACCGAAGGATGGATTGATGTTAGTTGGAAGATATTTCGAACTCATCCGGAGTCGCTGAAGACATCTGTGATAGGTCCGAATGATATTCACCTCTATAAAAGTAATGACCACAAACGAAATTTCCTCGATTGCATCAAGACGCGCCGCGAGCCGATAACGCCTGTGGAAGTTGGCCATCGCTCCTGCACCGTCTGTCACCTGGGAAATATTGCGATGGTACTAAAGCGAAAACTACAGTGGGATCCGGTCAAGGAACGATTTGTCAATGACAAGCAAGCAAATCGCCTGCTAAGTAAATCCATGCGCAGCCCATGGCACCTATAGAATTTACTATTGATTATTGACTATTGACTATTGGAAATTGATGAAAAACTTGTTGCTCGTTTAGCAAGATGTGATTTTATAAGTTTTTGGTTAGAAGGCTGAAAATTGATTGTCATTTATTAGTCGCAAGAAAGGAGCATTTTTATTATGAAGAAAGTTAATCGGCGTCAGTTTTTGAAAAGAGCAACAAGCATTACCGCCGGGGCAATAACGTTTCCGTATATTGTTTCTTCGTCAGCGTTGGGTCAAGACGGCAGCGTCGCAGCGAGCAATCGGATAGTGATGGGCGCCATCGGCGTAGGCTCGCAGGGTACGGGTGACATGCGCGGCTTCCTGAGCAAGAAGGAAGTTCAAATGGTGGCCGTTTGTGATGTTGATAAGTCTCATCGCGACAGGGCCAGGAAAACCGTAGATGACAAATATGGGAACAGTAACTGCGCAACGTACCTGGATTTCCGCGAACTGATAGGGCGTGGCGACTTAGACGCCGTTCTGCTTGCTCTGCCGGACCAGTGGCATTCTATACCCGCCATTGCCGCTGCCAGGGCTGGCCTGGACATTCACGCTCAAAAGCCCCTGGCGCGAACGATTCGCGAAGGCAGGACGATATGTGATGCGGTGCAGCGTTACGGTACGGTCTGGCAGACCGGCAGCCAGCAGCGGTCAAACGCGAGTTTCCACCACGCTTGCGAGCTGGTTCGCAACGGGCGTATTGGCGAGATATACAAAGTCGAGGTTGGGCTGCCGACCGGCAGAAGCGGCGGGCCGGTAAAGATATTGCCGGTACCTGAGGGTTTGGACTGGAATATGTGGCTTGGCCCGGCACCGTGGAGGCCGTATTGTGATTTTGGGCGGGGAAACTGTCACTGGGATTGGCGGTGGATTATGGACTACTCCGGCGGGCAGCTTACCGACTGGGCCGGCCATCACATCGACATCGCCCACTGGGGCCTTGGCCTGGAGCGCACCGGTCCGGTCGAAATTGAAGGCAGAGGCGTCTATCCCACGGACGGGATTTATAATGTTCCTTATGAGTATAAATTCACCTGCAAATATGCCAACGGCCTGACGATAGTCGTCGCAAATAACAAGCAGCTTGCGCAGGGTGCAAAGTGGTACGGAGAATCAGGAAAGTGGATATATGTCAAACGTGGCAAGCTCGAAGCCAATCCTCCAAGCGTTCTGAAAGAGGTCATCGGCCCGGACGAAACCAAATTGTACGAAAGCCGCGACCATAAGCAAAATTTCCTGGACTGCATCAAGAGCCGTAAAGAGACGATTGCCCCTGCGGAGATTGGCCACCGGTCCATCAGTGTCGCATTGTTAGGTGAAATTGCAATGCTCACCGAGCGGAAACTGCAATGGGACCCTGATAAAGAAGTCTTCATCAACGACGATGGGGCCAACAGGATGCTGTCACGGCCGATGCGCAGTCCATGGCACTTATAAAAATAAAAATAGAAAGGAGCAAAAATGATTCGAAGGTTAAAAAGTCCCAAAATTTTACTGCCTGCCATCTTGTGTTCATTGCTTCTGGTGAGCGCTTTGCAGGCGGTATCGCCGGCGAAGCTGCGGGAGGTAACAGCCGAAGAAGTGCAAAAAATAGAAAAAGCAATGCCGAGAAGGGCGACCATCAGAGTGAGAAGGCCGCGGAAACTGCTGGTTTTCTGGCGGTGTGAAGGATTTTTCCACAAGTCGATTCCCGTGGTCAACAAAGCGCTCGAGATTATGGGTAAAAAGACAGGGGCGTTCGATGTCGTAACCACCGACGACTATTCGGTGTTCACGGCCCAGAAGCTCAAGCAGTTTGATGCGGTGTGTCTGAACAATACGACGCACCTGAAGTTTGACCCCAAAGAAACACCTGAGCGGTGCAAGGCCCTGATGGATTTTGTGAAAAACGGAAAAGGGATAGTTGGTGTCCACGCGGGCACGGACAATTTTAACGAATGGCCTGAGGCACAGGAAATGATGGGCGGGAAATTCACCGGCCATCCCTGGGGCAGCGGTGGAACCTGGGCGGTCAAGCTCGACGAGCCGAGCCATCCGCTTATGAAGGCATTCAAGGGTAAAGGCTTTAAGATAAA
The DNA here is from genome assembly GCA_964417935.1 of uncultured Pirellulales bacterium. Taxonomy (GTDB): domain Bacteria; phylum Planctomycetota; class Phycisphaerae; order Sedimentisphaerales; family Anaerobacaceae; genus NIOZ-UU13. The sequence continues at coordinate 4,462 of CAYQKF010000108.1, read as the reverse complement.
AGACGAGATTTATCGAACAGATGCGCCATTGTATTCACGGGACAAGCAGCTTGTTCTGATGAGTCTGGATATGAGCGACCCGACTACCCGTAACGTCAAAGGATTCAAACCAACCGATGTGGATACCGGCATCAGTTGGGTCAAGACCTGGGGCGATGGACGTATATTCTACTGCTCGCTGGGACACAACGACCATATCTTCTGGAACCCGGCGGTATTGCAGCATTATCTCGACGGTATTCAGTTTGCATTTGGTGACTATAAAGTTGATACAAAACCGAAACCTATCGTTAGTTCAGGAAAGGGAATAGAAATGGCGACATTACAGGAATTACTGGAAAAGGTAAAGACGTATGATTGGGGCCAGAGCCGATTGGCGCTGACCGAGGTGAGCGAGATGATAAAAAAGGCACACAGCTCACCTGCGGAACTGAAAAAGATTGAGAAAAGTCTGCTTGGCGTTCTCACCTCGGATGCGAAGCGGGCCGGCAAGCAGTTTGTCTGCAGGGAGTTGAGCATTATCGGCAGCGGTGAGTCTGTTCCGGTCCTGGGTAAGATGCTGACCGATGAGGAAACGTCAGATATGGCGAGGTATGCTCTGGAGCGGATACCAGGTACGACGGTCAACGATGCATTGCGAGGAGCTTTGAGGATAGCAAAGGGCAAACCGAAGGTCGGCATAATTAACTCATTAGGTCAGCGCCGTGACAAAAGAGCGGTTCGTGCTCTGGGCAGACTTGCCGGCGATCCCGACCAAACGATAGCTGCTGCCGCTGCTGCCGCTCTTGGCCAGATAGCTGATTCCAGGGCCACCGAAGCGCTGTCAACAGTAAAGGATAAAGTGAGCGGCAAATTGCGAATGCTGGTTTTGGATTCTTATCTTAGGTGCGCCGACCAGCTTGTGGCCGAGGGCAAAAAAACTCAGGCTTTAGCTATCTACAAAGAACTCCAGAAAGAAGACATGCCCAAGCCGATACGTACCGCTGCACTGCGAGGGATGATTAGCGCGATGAAAAGGTAAAGATAAATAATGAAAATCAAGTGCACAAGTCAGAAGACAGAAGTCAGAAGACAGAAGACAGAAGTCAGAAGACAGAAGTCAGAAGTCAGCAGTCTTGTAGGGTGGGGCTTGCCCCACCAACTTCGTCTCGGTGGGCTAAAGCCCACCCTACGGCTTTTGTTATTGTGCTGTTGTGCTGTTTGCTTTGGGGCCGCCGGGCAGCAGGATGATGCCATCGGGATAGTCTTAGACATTCTAAAGAGCGGTGACCAGGAGATGCAGGCCGTGGCCATAGCAATGGTAAAGGAGATGTCCGGGACAGAAGTAACAAAAGCTTTGGCCAAGGAGCTGCCGAACCTTTCGGCTGCCAGCCAGGTACAACTGTTGTCCGCCCTGGGCGACCGCGGGGACGCCGCTGCTTTGCCGGCGGTTGTTACTGCTGTAAAGGCCAAGAACGAGTCCGTTCGGATTGCAGCTCTCAAAGCAGTGGGGCAATTAGGTGATGCGTTGAGCGTAAGCTTATTGGCACAAACGGCTGCCGCGGCCAGAGGCGCCGAACAAAAAGCCGCTCGCGAGAGTCTGTATCGTTTGCGAGGCCCGAAGGTCGATGGAGCAGTTTTGGCAGGCATCACAAAGGCAGAGCCGAAGACTAAGATTGAACTGATTAAGAGCGCAGGCGAGCGCAATATATCCGCAGGTGTGAGCACTTTGTTGAAAACCGCAACTGATTCGGACCGCAAAGTTCGAGTCGAATCGCTCAAGGTATTAAAGGTCGTTGCCGGCCCGGAGCATTTATCGGCGCTGGTCGAGCTTCTGTTGAACCTGCGAAGCTCATCCGACCGCACTGAGGCCCAGAAAATGGTAGCCGCTGTTGCACATAAAATCGAGGACAAGAACCGCCAGGCCGAAGCGGTGCTGGCAGTGCTGCCTTCTGTTAAGGACCTCCAAAAGCAATGCTCTCTGCTGAGCGTGTTAGGTAAAATAGGCGACAGCAGCGCTTTGCCCCGGCTTCGCAAAGCGCTGAACAGCGATGACATTGAGAGCAAAGGTGCTGCTATTCGCGCACTGGCAGAGTGGCCTACTTCTGAGCCGACGGTTGAGATGCTCAAAGCAGCAGAGAACTCCGAGAACAAAGTACACCGGATATTGGCACTGCGTGGTTCTGTCCGTCTGCTTGGGCTTGATAGTAAGAGAGCGCCCGAAGAGACGATAGAAATGTACAAAAAAGCAATGAGTCTGGCACCGGATGCAGTCGAAAAGAAAAGGGTGCTATCAGGGCTGGCCAAAACCAAATCTCTTGACGCACTGCAAATGGCTGCCGGTTATCTGCAGGACGAGACTTTATTCAGAGAAGCGGAATTTGCGGTGGTTAAAATCGCTGAGGACATCTACGAAAACTTTCCTCAACAAACCAGGGATGTATTAGAGAAGATTGTGCAAACCTCGAAGAATGACCCGTTGCGTCAGAAAACGCAGGAATTGATAAATCGGATTGAAGGATTGAAGTTAAAAGTGAACTAAAGTGTCTAAAGTGACAGCAAAGCTGTCATTCTGAGCGAAGCGAAGAATTTCTTTTTCGTTGGCCAGATCCCTTCGGCAAGCTCAGGGCAGGCTCTTCGGCTTCACCTCAGGATGACATTTAAGTGGCACTTTATAATTTTGGAGTGTGAATTAAACAGGAGAAAAAGTTATGGTTTTTAAGATGGTAGGTAGCAGGGACGGTTTGCGAACCGCAGGTAAAGCATTTTTAATTAACGGCTACAAAGTTGTTACTGTGGTATTGGCCTTCGTTTTGTCTGTCCTGTTAAGCTCTTGTGCGGGGCCGCTGGTGGTTGACCCGGTCCTTGAGGCGAGAACAGCAATCGAGAGTGCCGATGCGGCAATGGGCGACTGGGAAGGAAGCTGGAAACTGGATGACGAAAGCGATTCAGGACAGGTGGTAACACAGGTGATAGCTTTGGGTAAAGGCAAGTACAGAGCCAATGTACTGGGAGAGTTTGATACACGCGAGGAACCTATAGCGGAACTCGATGGCGAGCGTGACGGTTCGGTGGTGCGTTTTGCAGGGCCGGGCAGAGCCGGATACAATGAGTTTCAGATACAAGCGGCTATTGAAGATGGGCAGTTCAGCGGCAGTTTTGAGGGAGACGCAACAGGCAGTTTCGCGATGCAAAAGGCGATTCGGGTTTCACCTACATTGGGGGCCGAGCCACCTGCCGGTGCGATTGTGCTTTTCAACGGCAAAAACTTTAAGCAATGGAAGCATACAAAGAAAAAACCAGGTGCCGATTCGGTGCAGTGGAAACTGCTCAAGGGTGTTGCGATGGAAGTCGAGCGACGCACTGGTTCAATTGTAACCAAAAAGAAATTCACCGATTTCAAGCTGCATCTGGAATTTCGTACGCCATTTATGCCCGATGCACGCGGTCAGGCGCGCGGCAACAGCGGCGTGTATCTGCAGGAGCGATATGAGGTGCAGGTGCTTGACAGCTACGCCCTCGAAGGCAAAGACAACGAGTGCGGCGGAATCTATAAGGTCGGGGCCCCTATGGTAAATATGTGTGCGCCACCTATGCAGTGGCAAACTTACGATATTACTTTTTACGCCCTCAGTTCCGACAGGAGAGAAGCCCAGGTGACAGTTGTTCACAACGGTGTTACAATACATGACAAAATAAGTCTTCCAAAGCCGACCGGCGGCGCCCTGGATAGTGATATGACCAAACCTGGCGGTATATACCTGCAGGACCACGGCAATCCTGTGCAATACCGTAACATTTGGTTAGCTGAATTGTAGGTAGCAGGGGTGGTTTGCGAACCGCTCTTACTGAGCCATCCCCAAGCTCGTCCCGCACCAATTGAGCTTAGGCTCACGCCTAATTGGTGCGGGACTCGCTTGAGGCTGCCACCCATCAAATAAATGTTACAGAATAATAATCGTTGTCGATTATGATTTTTGAGAATTCAGAATGGCGTTTATTTATTAAGGAATACTGATATGAAAGAACAGAAAAAAACTACCAAACAGCAGAGCAGCAAAATATCTCGGCGTGATTTTATGGGCGGTGCTGCCGCTGCAGCCGCATGCTCTATTGTTTTCCCGAGCCTCATCCGAGCCCAGGGACTCAACGAAAAACTCCAGGTGGGATTTATCGCTGCGGGCGGACGGGCCGGGGCCCATACGGGCGCATCCCATGAGGCAGGTCTTCAGTGTGTCGCCTTCGCCGAGGTGGACAAAACCCGTTGGGGCGGCGTCCTCGGCAAGAAAGGCTGGGAGAAGGCGGCTGGGTATACGGATTGGCGGAAGGTGTTCGAGAAGCACGGGAAGGAAATCGATGTGGTTTTCGTAGCGACTCCGGATCACACTCATTTTGCCCCGTCGATGACCGCCGTTTCCATGGGTATTCACTGCTACACCGAGAAGCCGCTGACCTGGTCGGTTCGCGAGGCGCAGTTGCTGGC
>CAYQKF010000107.1:0-18081 GCA_964417935.1 uncultured Pirellulales bacterium | reverse complement strand
TGGCTATTGACTTTTTAATGAAGGCAAAAAAACAGCGCCTCTATAATTAGAGCTACCTGCACTTTTGATGCGAAAAAAGTCCTCGAATGTAGATTCGTGATTCTCGTAACTCGATTTGGGAAAGTAAGTTAAAAAATTTTTGAAAATTCCGATTTTTGCTCGAGGGTACCCGCGCTTTTGGTTGAAAAATCGTGGATATTTTACCTATTTTAACGCAAAAACCACGGATTGCACGGATTTACACTGATTTTGTAGACGCAGAGAACGCAGACAGATTTTAAGCAGCTTGGTGTTCTCGGCAAATTCTAATCCTAAAGCAAGCCCATTCGACCCATTCGGCCATCCCTTCGACTACGCTCAGGGCTACGGCTAATTCAGGGCAGGCTTCGCTCAGGATTCATGGCGGGATTCTGAAATTTTTCTTGCTTTTTATGATGTGGCCGGGGATAATTTTATCGGCAGAAGCGAGACGAGCAACTTTGAGACATACGGAATCGCAACCACGGATTTACACGGATTACGCGGATTTTTAGGATTTCTTTGGTGGATTTGGGGGTAGAGATTAAAGACGATGGAATACAGAGGACAGGAAAAGGAATAAGGGCAGGGGATAAAGATGGAAGAAAAAGAACTGCTTAAAATAATCGAAGAAGCGGCCAGAGATGGGAGAAAGAAGCTTGATTTATCCAACAAGGACATAGAGTCGCTTCCGGCAGAGATAGAGAAGTTAACAAATCTGACGGAACTTAATCTGTCCGGAAATCAACTGACGAGTGTCCCGAAAGAATTAGGTCAGTTGACAAAGCTGACGACACTTTCCCTGAATACGAATCAATTGACAAGCATCCCAAAGGAATTAGGTCTGTTGAAAAATCTGACAATACTCTCTATGTCCGGAAATCAACTGATGAGTATCCCTGAAGAGCTGGGTCAGTTGACAAATCTGAAGAAGCTCACTATGCACAGTAATCAACTATCGAGTGTCCCGAAAGAATTAGGCCAGTTGACAAAGCTGACGACGCTCTATTTGCGCAATAATCAACTGATGAGTGTCCCGAAGGAATTAGGTCAGTTGACAAAGCTAATGACGCTCGCTCTGCATAATAATCGACTGATAAGTGTTCCGAAGGAATTAGGTCAGTTGACAAAGCTGACGAAAATCAGGCTGGATGGAAATCAACTGAAGAGTGTCCCTAAGGAAATAGTCGATTATGGGATGGAAATAAGGTGGAAATGGATACCTGTTAAAGATGGTATCTGTTTAGAAGGCAATCCTCTTGAGAGTCCGCCAATTGATATTCTAACGCAGGGTACAGAGGCGGTAAGGGAATATTTCAAATCACTGGAAGTAGAGAAGCGCGCGCTTAATGAAGTTAAGGTACTGCTTGTTGGAAATGGAGCGGCGGGGAAGACTTCATTAGTCAAGAGGATTACGGGCAGAAGGTTTGACAAGGAGGAGCCGCAAACGGCCGGTGTCAATATTGTGAATGTTGAAGATTGGCAGGTGGGTTCGGAGGAAAAAGGTATTAAGGTTCACTTCTGGGATTTTGGCGGTCAGGACCTAATGCAGGCTACGCATCAGATGTTTTATTCGGTGCGGAGTCTTTACGTACTGGTGTTAAATGCGCGGGAAGAGCCTGAGGCCGAAGATTGGCTCAAACATATAGAGAGTTTCGGAGGGGAGTCGCCGATTCTGGTGGTTATTAATAAAATAGATGAGAACCAAAACTATGACGTGAATAGAAAGTCACTGCGGGAAAAGTACAGAGGAATAAGGGATTTTTACAGGATATCATGCAAGACCGGGGAAGGGATTGAAGGATTTTCGAGGCGGCTGCAAGAAGAATTAGGTGAGGTGGAATTGGTAAGGTCAATGTGGGGGCGAGACTGGCTTAAGTTCAAAGAAGAACTGGAAAACAGCAAAAAGGATTATATCACATACAGCGACTATAAAGAAATCTGTCGTGGGGCAAATGTAACATCAAACGAAGCACAGAGGATACTGCTCGAATATCTGCATTCGTTAGGAGTAATATTGCATTTCGAAGGTTATGATGTGAAAGATACGCAGGTGCTAAATCCGGCATGGATGACTGAGGCGATATACAGGATTCTAAACTCGAAGAAATTAGCAGAGAATAAGGGCTATTTGAGGAAAGAATGGCTGGGGGAAATTCTTAATGAGAATGAGTCTAAAAAGAGCAAAAAGAAAAGTAAAAGAAAAGCAAGAGTCTATTCAACTCAGGAGGAAAGGTACATAATTGAACTGATGGCGAAATTCCAATTGTGTTTCGAGCTTGCCGATGATCGGGACGTAGTTCTGGTTCCGAATTTGCTTGATGAGCAGGAGCCGGAGTTTGATTTTAAAGATGAGAAGTGCATCGACTTTCATTTTGATTATGATTTTCTGCCGAAGCCGGTTATGCCTCGATTTATGGTAAGAAGACACAGGGACATCGAAGGCAGATTATGCTGGCGAACGGGGACTGTTCTGTATGATAAGGCGTTTAGGGCACGGGCATTAGTAAAGTTAGACAAACAGGAGAAAAGGATACATATTCTTGTAAACGGTAAGCAAAAGAGAGATTACTTCTCGACGATTCGCAAGACTTTCCTAGATATTAACGCAGGATTTCAAAACCTTAAAGTTAAACAGTTTATTGGTTTGGTTGATAATGATAGAGTCGAATACGATGTTCTGATTGCTCATGAAATCGAAGGTCATGAAACTATACTTAGAATTAAATCAGTAAAAAGATATCGGGTCGCAGAGCTGTTAGGGCAGATTGAGAGCCCAAGAGAGACACAAGTGCATATCGAGAATATTATAGCGAATAAAAAGGCTCATGTTGAAATTGCTGTGGGAGTCGGGAGCGGTATAGCAGCTACGGGAAAAGCGAAGGTAAAGATTGAGATTAAAGTTGAGAAGGCGGTTGAACATCTGGATGATTTGAAAAAAATTATTGAAGGACAGCCAAAGCAAAAAATACCTGCGGTAGTTAAAAACAAAGGTCTTGAAATTATTCACGATGCTTTAAAGGACGTTGCCAATAGGCAGCTTGCAGAGGCAGCGAAAAAGGTATTTGAGTTAGGCAAGTATGTGGGACCTATGATAGTTAATACAACGGCATATAATTTCTTTAAAGGCATGATGGGAATGTAATGAAAAAAGTGGAGCTATTGGATAAGGTAGTAACGAAATAAGGCTGGAGTAAAATGGGCAGGTTCATTGGTATTGTAAGGTGGGATTTATAAAATTGGGGATTATGTTTTTAATATGCAGGTGCATGACCACTCCCTTACGGTCGCGGCTCTGTCTCGAATTGATTCATATAAATTCTCACCATCCCCAAGATTGTGACCGCTAAAACGGGTACTGCGCTTGAGGCTGCCACCCGTCGGAGATAATTTTGGATTGGTGGGGCAAGCCCCACCCTACGGCTACTTGAGAGGACACCCCGGCAGAGAAACAGGGAAGCACACACCGGGGACAAGCTCTGGGCAGGAGGAAGGGCAGAACGGATTGAAGGTATGGAATTGAGGATGTTTCGTCAACTGCTCGATGAGGTGGACGAACATCATGAGTGGGGTGGTTTGAAAAAGGTGCTTACGCCGGAAGGGCATTATTTGTGGCTTTGTGAGGAACATGCGGAGAAGTATAAAAAGTAAAGAAATAATGAAAAAGGAAAGAAAACTCCCAAATAAATTTGGGGGCTAAACAGTATTGAGATTGCTTCGGCTTAAAAGGCAGGCCTCGCAATGACATTTTCGTATTGTGTGTTGCGTCGTCCCTTCGGCTGCGCTCAGGGCAAGCTCACCGACGACGGCTAAACAAAAACCCTGGTTGAAACCCAGGGCTAAATATAACGGCATAAATCCCCAGTTTGTACCCCCGGTCGGAGGACGGATGAGAATAAAGTGTACCTCACGCTTGCACCCCCGCCCAGAGGACGGGGCTAAATACTACCACTGGCAGGGCCAGTGGTCGGGGTTAGAAAAGTGGAGATTGGAGGAGTCATCGTGGTTTTATTTTGATGTCGGGGCGTAGTAAATAATTCGGAGATAGTTTCAAGGGGTCTGCGAACTGGTTGGTCAGGGCTTTTTTCCAGGCGAGGAGGTGAACCTTTGAAGCCCGGGGTCTCCAGTACTTCTGGTCAAAAAATCGAGTTCCGTCGGCTTTGAATTTATCCTTATAATATAGCAGGCCGTCGCCGAGCAAGCAGATTGGTTTTTCCTTGTTAGCAAATTGGTCGAGGAATTGGGACGTGGTCATTAGGGAATCTGGAAGAAGTTTTTTCCAGATTCCGTTGCTCGTCGCTTCCGCCTCGGTGGACTTGTCGTTCGTATTGCGTTGGTAAACAGCGATGAAGAACTGGCCTCGCTTGGCGTCGAGGATGGTGGCGATTCTTTCAGGAGATTCCCGCTCCCCGATCGGAGTCGAGGACAAGCTTAGCGGGTCTTCGACTTCACTTCGTTCAGAATGAGAAGTTATGTTTGTGTTTTCTTCCTTTAAATAGTCGGTTGCATTGGCGGCGATTACGTCGAGTGTATCGACCGTGACGATTTTTGCGGCGTTGGCCAGGTGCATTGTCTTTGCGAGGGTGACGGCGATGCGCAGGCCTGTGAAGCTTCCTGGCCCGACGGAGATGTGGACCTGGTCGATTTGGTCAAGCTTTCTGCTGAAACGGTCCAGGATGTTACTGATGGCTGGGAAAATCTCCGCACTGTGCCTGATGGGTGCGGAAAAAGCGGTTTCGGCGAGGATTTTTTCGCCAAGAGCTATTGCAGCAGAGCCTATTCTGCTGGATGTTTCAACAGCTAAAACGAGAGGTTTTTGCGTCATATTTTGTTTTTTTTGAGTGTTTATGTTTTGTTAAAAGCCTCGTTTTGGACATAAAAAAGCGTTTTTTAGGTGACTATTTTTACTCCGTTTTACCCAAACTTTCCAGTTTGTCAAACGGGAACTTGAATATTATCGGCCAAGTTGATATAAATCAAATTTTTCTCTTGCAATATTAGATATTTTATTATAAACTCGATTATTATAAGTCTGGTCTATTCTTAGAACTGGAGGTTGTGAAGAACGTAGTTTGATAAAAATTTCCTTACGAGGGTGGTATTTTTTTGGCAGGAGGTTTATTTTGAACAAGCCGAGTTTCTTGACCGAGTCTTTTGGCGGGAGGTCCCTGCCCGTTGTTCTGGCGTTGATTTTATTGCTGGTAATAACAGTATCGCAAGTGGCTACGTCGCAGGAAAATGAAGATGCTAACAGGCAGGAAGCAATCCGCCGCATAGTCCAAACCTATATTCAAACTGGGCAGGAAGAATACAAAAAAGGTTTCTTTGAGCAAGCAGCAAAAACCTTCCTTATGGCCCAGGGGTATGAGGAGTATTTGGCTGTGGCTGTGCGTGAGCAACTCAACGAGCTTCTGGAGAAGAGCCAAATAGCTGTACTAAAAAGGAAACGCGCCTTAGAGACATTTCGGGCAGTCAACGAATTGATTAAGCAGGACCAACTAATCGAAGCCAAAGCATATCTTGAAAAGATAAGAGATAACGAGTTTTTGACCACAGAGGAGCGGAAGCAAATCGCCGAGGTGTTCAGGCAAATAGACGCTCAGGTAATCGCGGCCAAAGCCCAGCTTGAAAAGGCAAAAATAACAAAGCCTCCGACTAAAAAGAAGTCAGGAGAAGCTGCGGCAGAGGTTAAGAAACCTGTTGTGGGCCTGGATGAGCGGCGGAAAGAAATCGCTGAGCTTTATTACCAGAGCCTGGGATTTTTCCGCACCGGTCAGTTTGAGAAGGCCCGCGAAGGTTTAATTAAAGTCGCAGCAAGCAGCTTAATTTCGCCGCCGATGAAAATAGCAATAGAAGGTTATCTGGCGCAAATAGATAATCTGTTAGGCAAAAGAGCCGAGCGAAAGATCGTTCGAGAACAAGAGAAGCCAGTAGTGGCGGCTGTTGTTGAGCCGGAAGTTGCCAAACCTGAGGTTATTAAGTCGGAGGTTGCTGAGTCGGAGGTTGCTGAGTCGGAGGTGCTTAAGCCAGAGGTTGCTTCGGAGGTTGTTGCGCTGGAAGTTGCTCCAAGAGTCGCTTCGCCGGTAACAGGCCAGAGCAGCTACATCGATGTGATTAATCGCAGAAGGAATATCATACGTAGCCATACCAGAGCTGTTGTTAACTATGCTATATCTGAAGCGCGTAGTTACGTAAACCGGGCCAGTTTTGATAAGGCAAAGAACGTGGTTGATACGGCTAAACTTACCGTGAACACAAACCAGATGCACCTCGGAGATGAACTTTTCAAAGAATACAGCAGCAAGCTAAAGGCATTGACCGAGGAAATAGTTGAGAAAGAGAACGCAAAGATTCGGCAGGCCGAGCAAGAGAAACGTAGAGATGCGGCAGAGGCACAACGTCGGTATAGAGAACAAACGGAGATTGACAGGAAGGAAAGAATAGCCGAATTGATGGAGAACGCGCTAACTTATCAGAGACAGCAGCGTTATGAAGCAGCTCTTGGTCAATTGGTAAGCCTGCTTATATTAGACCCGCAAAATGATCAGGCACTGGTGCTGAAAGACACGCTGGAAGATATGATTTACTTCCGGAAACAATTAGAGGTGCAGAGAAAGTCGAATAAACAAAGAGCGGATATTTTGCTGAAAACAGATGAGTCGGGAATTCCGTATGCCGAAGAGCTTACTTATCCTTCGTATTGGCGAGAGCTTATCGAGAAGCCGACGCGTCAGCCGGATAAGCCAATCGGCCTGGACCCGCTCGACACGGCTGTCTATGAGCAACTGGAGAAGCCTGTTGACCTTTCGGACTTGACACCGGCAATGTCTTTCGGCGAAGTGATAGAGAAGTTAAAGGAATCCGTAAAGCCACCGGTACAAATACAGCCCAACTGGAAGGATTTACTCGAGAATGCCGAGGTGGAGCAAGCCACGCCGGCAGGGATGGATCCGCTGACTGGTGTTAAGCTTCGCAAGGCGTTGGAGATTCTGTTAGCTGGGGTTTCTTCGATCGATTTTGCGGAACTCATCTATGTTGTGGACGAAGGAGTAATTCTGATAGGCACTGTAGATATGCTTGAGCGTCCGATGGTTCACCGTGTCTATGACATAAGTGACCTTGTAGCCGAGCCGGCTAATTTCCGCGGCATGGGCGGCATGGGCATGATGGGCGGCATGGGCGGCATGGGCATGGGCGGCATGGGCATGGGCGGTATGGATACAAGCCGTTATCGAGCCGAAGACCTGACCATGCTTATTCAGGATACTATCGAGCCATATAGCTGGTATGAAACAAGTGATACCGGAGAGGGAACCATAACACTGTATCCGCGCAGTCAGCAGCCTAAGAAACTCGCTGTTCTACAGACCCGTGAGGTTCACGCTGAGATCGAAAAACTGCTGGAAGAGCTGCGTAAAGCGCTGGGACATCAGGTTTCTATCGAAGCCAGATTCCTGGTTGTTAGTGAGAATTTCCTCGAAGACATTGGCCTGGACATAGATTTTACGATGAATGTTGGCGGTAAGTGGGGCCAGATTACTTTCATGCAAGATTCTGCTCTTGCCACTCAGCCGGAGCCAACTGAAGTTCCAGGACATGTGGGCGGGATTGCTCCGGCAGCCGAGATCATCGGAGGATATGGCTCTATACTTGATGATTTGCAGGTCAGCGTCATCCTGCGAGCAACCCAGGCCCACAGAGATGCAAAGTTCTTGAATGCACCGAAGGTAACCGTTTTAAGTGGTGAATCGGCGTCGTTCAGTATTAATAGGATGGTGCCATTAGCACTGCCGCCTATTCAAACAGGCGGAGCGGCTACAGTAGCGCCTGGCCAAGGAACTACTACCGGTGTTGGCGGTGGTCTGCAACCACGTGAAATCTATATACCATCCGGTAATAGTATGAGTATTACACCAACTATTACGCGCGATAAGAAAAATGTATTGCTCAATATTATAACAATGCAAAACCAATTCCTTGGGCTTAGAAGAAGCTCGATCGAGACGCCTATAGTGACGGCACTGGGTGGCTCTGAGGTACAGCGATATAATGTGGAATTACCAGAGACTGAAAATTCACAGCTAATGACACGTGTGAGCGTCCCGGATGGTGGGACACTATTATTGGGTGGCCAGAAAATAACTGCAGAAATTGAAAGAGAGGCTGGGGTGCCGATATTGAGCAAGATACCCATCCTTGGAATGGCGTTCAGGAACCGCAGCGAGGTCAGGGACCAAAAGATATTACTGATATTGGTTAAGCCGACTATAATTCTGCAAGAGGAACGCGAGGCAGAGGCGATTGCAGCAATGGAAAAGGAACTTTAATTGGCAATACGAAAAAATCAAAAATTAAAATTGTGGAATCCAGAAGTACTTCGGGATGACTTCCTCAACTTTACACTTTACACTTTGATTTTTGAATTTATTTAACCAATTACCATTTTTTGGAATTGCGAGCATGAAGCGACAAGTTCGTACACCACATGTAATATTGGAGGTCGTGGTTAGCTTATTAATTTTGCTCTGCGCGCAAGCTGTCTTCGCACAGCCAGAGGATTGGTCAATTGTCACATCAGGCGGGGAGCTTGAAAATGGTACCCATTATAAGCAGGGCGAAATAGTGGTTCGTTTTATGAACGGGACAGGCCAACAGCTTAGTGGTCCACGAACAACACGTGCTGTAAGAAGTACGATTTCAGATTCTATCATTAACGGTTGTTATGTGGATAAAGAATATGACCAGCTTGTGCCCGGCTTAACCCTTGTAATGATACCTGAGGGCGTATCAGTTCTGGATGCTGTTATCCGATTTAATCGGTCGTCTGACATTTTTTACGCTCAGCCAAACTACAAAATGAAGCTGGCGGTTATTCCTAACGACCCCAGATTTTTTGAGCAGTGGGCCTTGGATAACGTCGGTCAGACTTTGGGACTTCCCGATGCCGACATTGATGCACCAGAGGCCTGGGACATCCTAAATGCCACTGATATCATCGTCGCAGTTGCCGACTCAGGCATTGATTATAATCATCCCGACCTTATAGATAATATGTGGATAAATGATGGGGAGGTCAACGAGCCCGGTATCTTTGATCCGAACGATATTAACGATGTTGATGATGACGGTAATGGCTATAACGATGATATTTTTGGCTATGACTTTGTAAATGATGATGGTGACCCCATGGATGACCATTTCCACGGCACTCACGTAGCTGGAATCATTGGCGCAGTGGGCAACAATGAGGAAGGTATTGCCGGCGTTTGCTGGAGTGTCAAACTGATGGCCCTTAAAGTGGGCGATGTTAACGGTGTTGTTTATACGGATGCCGCAATTGAAGCAATTCGTTATGCTGTTAATAAAGGCGCCAGTATTATAAATGCCTCATATGGAGGATACGGCTATAGCCAGGCGGAATATGATGCCATTGCCGCCGCTGGGGATGCGGAGGTAATTTTTGTGGCTTCGGCAGGAAATGACGCTTTTCCCTTCGCTTCGTTTCCTGCAGGCTATGATCTGGACAACATCATTTCCGTAATGGCGACAGACCACTTTGACAACATGGCTGTGTTCTCCAATTACGGTCTTGAAGACGTGGATTTAGGTGCTCCGGGCGTTGCTATTCTCAGTACTACACCAACGGAAGAGACAGAGTCGATGAGCGATAACGGTATCCCCACAGATTATGCGTTCTCCAGCGGCACATCAATGGCTGCTCCTCACGTATCCGGTGCCTGTGCACTGCTCAAGACGCTCAACCCTGCTTTAATACCTATCCAGGTAAAGTTAATACTCATGCGCGCAGTTGACCGGACTTTGCCGGATCTATGTGTCTCGGAAGGCCGACTTAACCTTTTCAATGCTTTGCATATGGCAAGGCTGGGAGTGGTCTTGAATACGAGAACAGATGTTAGATATGGAAGTATTCAGGAAGCGATAAATGCTGCCATAGATGGGGATGAGCTGATAGCCGATGCAAATTACTGGTATATTGAATCTATAGATTTCCTCGGCAAGAAAATTACGGTGAGCAGCGGAGATGTCAATGCTCCTCCGGATTATGGTGTAGTTTCACCATCAAATACTTTTATCTCCGCCCTTTTTGAAGTCGGTATCGTCGTGAACTTCGACGATGGTGAAGGTGCCGGAACCCTTCTGTCAGGCTTTACCATTACCGACGGTGACGAAGGTATTCACGTTGAAAACTCCTCGCCGCGAGTTACAGACTGTGTAGTTACTCGGAATGCAGACAGAGGTATTTATTGTTTCAATTCTTCACCTGAACTTTCCGACTGTACAATCACTGAGAGTACAACCGAAGAGAGTGGTGCCGGTATCTTTTGCGACGGCAACTCAGATCCCAATATCATCAACTGTATAATCACCAGTAATTCTGCGGAACAGAACGGTGGCGGTATCTATTGCGCTAACGATTCAGAACCCAATATTAGCAACTGTACAATCGCTGATAACACATCAGGAGCGAATGGCGGCGGCATCTATTGCGGTCAGGATTCAAGCCTGAACATTACTGGTTCCACTATTAGCGGTAATGCAGCGCAATGGCCGGGTGGCGGTATCTATTGTGTTACCAGCTCGCCTCAAATTAGCGACTGCACGATTACCGACAATACAACGGGATGGGACGGTGGTGGTATCTATTGTGATATCGGCTCGGAACCAAGTCTTAGAAACTGCACTATAAGCAACAACATCGCTGATTATGATGGCGGCGGAATCTATTGCAATGGCACATCCACGCTGGTTAAGAACTGTCTTATAATCAACAATACCGTCGATAGCTGGGACGGCGGCGGTATATTCTGTGCGAATGCTTCACCGGTCATCACTAACTGTACGTTTGTAGGCAACTCCGGAAATGATTTCGATGGATTAGGCGGCGCTGTGTACTGCGCAGAGGATTCAAAGCCTGTTATAACTAACTGTATATTTAATGGTAATAATGATATTGCAATCTATGAGCAAGACCAGGATTCTGACCCCGCTGTAGCGTTCTGTCTTTTCTATAAAAACTCTCGCGGTGATTACTATGACAAAGACAGCGATAAGGTCTACAGTGCAGATAGTACTTCTTTCAATAATGTTGTCTCTGGTGGTAACAGCTTTAGTGGTAATCCCATGTTTGTGCCAGGCCGACTGGGCAATTTCTACCTCAGTCAGTATGAAGCGGGGCAGGTTTTAGACGCCAACGGGCAGATCGTAGATCCGAATCTTAACCCTGAGGATGCTACCAGTCCTGCTGTGGACGCAGGCAGCGCCGATGCAGAGTCGCTTGGAATGCATCTGTATTCGACTCGTACGGATAACTTAGCGGATCAAAATGGTCATAAGGATTCAGGACGCGTTGATATTGGCTATCATTACAATGACCCTAATCCACCCCAGATGTATATTTTGTTTACAGGTGTTGTCCCGGTTGGTAAAGGTTCAATTAGCCCGGACCAGGCTGGCAGTCCTTATGCTTATTTCCAGTACAGTCAAGTACCTCTCGTAGCAAGTCCTAACGACCCGAACGTCTATCAGTTTAAGTCCTGGAATGGGACTGATTATGATACTCGTATTGATATGACCAGCACCGGGGACATCGCTGTAGTTCAGAAGAATATCGTCACCATGGATTCGCACAAAACCGTTACCGTGGCATTTGAGACTATTTTAGTAACCTTGCGTACCCGAGTTGTCGGAGGTAACGGTACTGTGAACCCAAGGGGCGGCCAATATCCACGGGGTACGGTGGTCGAACTGACTGCTATTCCAGTTGATCCAGCTAACCGGATTATATGGAACGGCTCAGACGATGACTTCTTAACTTTGCGCACTAATACAGTAACTATGAGCGTGCCCTTTATGATAGACCCGCAAGGCAGAGAATATAAGGAGGTTGAAGTTACGTTCTATGCGCCGCGAACTCTGGATGTTCCCGGCGACTACACCAGTATCCAGTTTGCTATCGACGATGCGAACGATGGGGATATAATTGTAGTTGCCCCATCAGACGAGCCATATCTGACTGTCCAAGGTCATTCCATTTACAAAACCATTACTATAACCAGCGCCAATCCAGATGATCCTAATGTTGTTGCTCGAACAATTGTTGAAGCGCAGCCGGCTGGTCCCGACGGCGGTAATGGAGTTGGTTTCTATTTTTACGAAGTTGGCCCTGATGCAGTTTTGAATGGTCTTACCATTAGGGGATTCAATCTTGTAGGTTTTAATGGACAAAATGGCAATCCCAACCAGGGTTATTATGATGGTGTCCCCGGGACGAGTGTCTACGGCTCGGCAATACTTTGCTATTTGGCCTCTCCGACTATTAAGAACTGCGTAATTACCGATTGCAGCGCCGACGGTGGCAATGGCGGCAATGGAGCAAATGGTGACGATGATCATCCTGCTGGTGGACATGGTGGCTGGCCAGGCGGGGGCTACGGCGGTGGATTGGCCTGCCTGGAAGGTAGTAATCCAGACGTCATAAATTGTACTTTTGACAACTGCACCGCTACCGGCGGCAATGGCGGCGATGGCGGTGATGGTGACGATGAGCCATTGGGACCTGGTGGACGAGGCGGCGGTTGGTATTATCCCTTCCTTCCATTCCCCGATTACGAATTCGGCCCCTTCGAATTCTATACGGAATACAGTGGCCACGGCGGTGCAGCATATTGCGACGCAATCAGTTCTCCAACATTTGTAAACTGCACTTTTACTAATAATCGCACCGAAAGTGGCACCTGCGGCATCAGCGGCATAACTCCAACCAACTTTCGGTATGAGCCCACCATACGCTGGCTGATAGACAACTCAGGCGGTGCCGTATACATCGCTCCTTACCCAGAATACTTTTTTGACTTTGGCTTCTTCATTGAGGAAAAAAGTGAAGCGGAATTTGAAAACTGCACGTTCAGTAATAATGTAGCTGATCCTAATATACAACTTGATAGTGAGGGCTTCTATGTAAGTTATGGTGGTGCGGTAGCCTTCGCTGAAGATGCGATGCCGAATTTTAATAACTGCACCTTCAATAATAACTTAGCTACCGTCGGTGGGGCAATGTACTGGGAATGGGCAGAACCATTAGTTAGCGACTGCAACTTCGTGGCAAATACAGGATTCCACGGTGGTGGTGCGTATTTTGTTGGTGGCTCAGGTGAAATTATCCGAAGTAATTTCAGAGAAAATGATGCTATTGGGATAGCTGGTGCAGGCGGTGCAATACATTGCTTTGATGCTAATGCCCTGATCGCTGATTGCAGTATCGTCAATAACGACGCAAATGGCTCTGGCGGAGGTATCTATTTTGGCGGCAGCGATGAGGTGCGGATCAAGAGCTGTCTCATAGTCGAAAACTCTGCCGGCAGAGATGGTGGAGGTATATCCGCTGATTGGAACTCCGAGTCTAAAATTACAAATTGTACGATTGCAGGCAATTTAGTTACAGGAGAAGGTTTTGACACCGGCTACGGTGGCGGACTGTATTGCTCCTATGA
Organism: uncultured Pirellulales bacterium; assembly: GCA_964417935.1. Taxonomy (GTDB): domain Bacteria; phylum Planctomycetota; class Phycisphaerae; order Sedimentisphaerales; family Anaerobacaceae; genus NIOZ-UU13. The sequence continues at coordinate 4,552 of CAYQKF010000107.1, read as the reverse complement.
AAGCTATGCCACTGTGATTGACAGTATCTTTTGGGATAACTCAGCCGATCCACTTGACGCGAATGACACCGGAGATCAGATTGCTGTCGGCACCGGCTTTGAATTCGACCAGAGACCTGCAACCCTTGATATCTCATATTCCAATGTTGAGGGTTGGCAAGATCCTAATGGAGCCAAGACGATTGATCCTGGTGCTGTCTTTGTTGATACAGGTAGCTTTTTGAACTGGGACTTCAGCAGCAACATCGACGAAGACCCGCTGTTTGTCAGCGGTTACTTTCTAAGTCATAACGCTACTGGACATGATAGGAACAGCCCCTGCATTGATGCCGGAAGCGCTTCTGTAAACGATCCCAACGTCCTTATGCACAAACATACAACGCGTGTGGATAGCTTCAGCGATGTCGATATTGTGGATATGGGATTCCATTATGTCATCGACCTGTTAGATTTAACGGTTGCCGTGGTGGGTGGTAACGGCACTGTTGAGCCGAGCGGAACCACTACTTATAACCGCAATGCAATCGTTACCGTCAAAGCCATGCCTGACTCTAGCTATCGCGTCAAGGGATGGTTTGATGTCAATGATGTTTTAGTCTCGATCGACAGGGAGCTTGAAGTGGTGATGGATTCTGACAAAACCTTCACGGTTGAGTTTGAGCTGCGAGGCACGACTGTGGTATCAGGCGGAGGCGATGCTATCCAGCAGTCAATTGATAACGCGAGAGGTGGTGAGACGTTAGTCGTTGCTGCCGACACTTACAATGGCAATATAAACTTACTCGGCAAAGACATCACGTTGGTCAGCACAAATCCGGATGATCCAAACGTCGTGGCGATGACGATTATTGACTGTCAGCAAAGCGGTCGAGGCTTTATATTCAATAGCGGTGAAGACTCTGACACAGTGGTAAACGGCTTTACCATAATCAATGGCAGCTTTACCGGCGAAGGTGGTGCTGGTATATATATTGATCCTAACAGCAGCCCCACGATTAGGAACGTCACGATCAGTAATTGCGATGTCACCGGCGCTAATGGTGGTGGCATATTTGTTGATGTCAACAGCAGTCCGACATTTATCAACTGCACAATTATTGACTGTTCTGCTGATGGCGGCGGTGGAGCCTTCTGCGATTTCAATAGTGCTCCAATATTCGAGCACTGCAGCTTCGGTGACAACTCAGCTAATTTAGGTGGTGGCATATATTATGATGCTAACTGCACCTCAACAATGATTGATTGTACATTTAGCAGCAACTCAGCTATCGAGGATGGTGGTGGGCTGCTTTGTGATCCTAACAGTTCGATAATGATTGCGGACTGCAATTTCGCCGGCAATTTAGCCAACCGCGGTGCAGCCCTTTTTGGCATGGTGGATTCTTTAGTAACTGTAGATAATACAGTATTTATTGAAAATGTCGCAGCTAATGAAGGTGGTGCTATGTATTGGGTCGGTGCAGATATGGTAATAACCGACAGCAATATTGTTTCTAATTCAGCCTTGCGTGGAGGTGGACTTTATTGCGATGTTTCTCCAGCCACCAATATAACCAGATGTATAATTCAAGATAACTTAGCAGGTGTTGACGGCTTGAGCACGTCTGTTGTTGGCCAGGGCGGCGGGATATATTGCTTTGCTACACTGGGACGGATTCGTGACAGCGTAATTACTCGCAATGTTGCAAATACTTCTGGTGGTGGCCTGTATATAGCTGGAGATCCGAATTCTCCCCAGGTCATAAATTGCTTGATTACCGACAACGTAGCTGGTAGAGACGGTGGAGGAATCTCCGTTAGCTGGCGGGCTGAGCCGATCATCGCAAATTGTACGCTCGTCAAAAACACGGCTGCAGGCAGCTTTGGAGACCCCAATAACAGCGGTTTCGGCGGTGGACTGTATTGCTCCTATGAGAGTAACTGTGAAGTTCGCGACAGCATCTTCTGGAACAACTTTGCTTTAGATGGGTACGAAATGGCGGTAGGAACTGGCTTCGAGTTTGACCCGAGGTGCGCAACGCTTACAGTCTTGTTCAGTGACGTCCAGGAGGGACAAGGTTCTGTGAGAGTTGATGATGGTTGCACATTCAACTGGTCAGTTGGCAATATAGATCAAGACCCATTTTTCGTAACTGGACCGCTCGATGAATACTACCTTAGCCTGAACAGTCCAGCAGTGAATGCTGGTAGCGACTTTGCCTTCAAAGCGGGCTTATTTGCCTTCACCACACGCACCGATGGAATGCCTGATACCGGCATTGTCGATATGGGCTACCACCGTCAGACGGTAGAACCTTGTAGATTCTGTGACTTGATCTTTGACGGCATCATTAGCTTCCCTGACTTTGCGGTATTTATGTCGAGGTGGCTCGACGTGGGTTGCCACGAGGGAAATGCTTGGTGTGGTGGTGCAGACTTTACATTTGATACCCATGTGGGATTCGAAGACTTAGCATTCTTAACCGACTGCTGGCTCGTCGAGGATACCAATGCTCCAATTCCTAATCCAAGTGAGTGGGAAATAGAGCCTTTTGTAAGCTCATCCTCGTCAATAATCATGACTGCTAAGACAGCCTTTGATACCTGGGGTTGGCCTGTGCAGTACTACTTCCAGTGCGTCTATGGCAATTGTCACGATAGTGGCTGGCAAGATAGCCCGACATATAGAGATGGAGGCCTGACTGCCGGTAAATACGCTTATAGAGTGAAGGCTCGTGACACATCACCCAATCTAAACGAGACCGATTTCTCGACCATCGCCTCTGCTGGTGAACAAGACATTACGCCGCCGGCACCTGCACCTGATTGGGAAACGGAACCAAATGCAATATCGACGACCGAAATTTTAATGGTTACTACCACCGTTTTCGATGATAGTGGCGTGGAGTATTATTTCGAGGCCATTACAGCCGGCGGACACGATAGCAGTTGGCAGAATGAACCGAATTATACGGACACTGGCCTGGATCCAAACACCGAATACTGCTATAGAGTAAAAGCCAGGGATAAATCGCCCAATCAGAACGAGACGGTTTGGTCGCCTATAGCTTGCGCTACGACTCTTGTTCCTATTGAGACGAATCCTCCGACACCAAACCCAATGCAATTTGATCCTAATGGCGTACCAACGGAGATATTCGGTGGTGGCGGAACTTTCGATTACTATGCCACTATGACGGCAGTAGTAGCAACTGATGCCAGTGGTGCCGTGGAGTATTTCTTCGAATGCGTTGATGAAGCTGGTTTTAGCAGTGGCTGGCAAGCTGCCAATACATATACTGTCTTGGTAGGCAGACAAGGCCAAGGCCTTCGTTTCCGCGTCAGGGCACGGGATCAGTACGGCAACGAGACCGCCTGGTCGGAGGTGATGGCAGCCCTACCAGCGAACCAACAATAGTGAATTATCAAGTTTAGCCGTCGCCGGTACGGCGATGGTTTAACTTTAGTGCTTGGTAGCCGTAGTGCATCAGCAGGTGATCGAGTATTACCATTGCTGTATAGTTCTCAGCGACCGGCCAGATACGGCCTACAATCGTTGCGTCACGCCTGGTGATAGCAGCAAGCTCTTTATTCTCCAGGGTATACTTGTCAATGGTCTTTTGTTGTTTGTCAATCGTAGGCGTGGGCTTAACTGTGAGTCTGACAATTATGGGTTGGCCGGTAGTAAGGCCGCCTGTAATACCGCCGGCATTATTTGACTCGAAGATAACTTTACCGTTTTCTGCCCGCATCTGGTCGTTATTCTGGCTGCCGGTCATATCTTTGACAGCAAAGCCGGCACCGATCTCGACGCCTTTTACGGCGCCGATGCCCATCATTTTGCCGAGTTCGGCGTCGAGTGTATAAAAGACCGGCTCACCGAGGCCCACAGGAACGCCGGTTACAATGACCTGGACTACGCCGCCCGCTGAATCGCCCGTGGCTGATATCCGATTGCAGGCTTCGACCATAGCTTCGGCGGCATCGATATCGGGACAGTTAACAACATAATGTACGCCGTATTTGTCACGAACCTTTTCTCGGGACATTTTTGGAGCTTTACTGCGAATGGCGTCAATTTCCTTTTCAATCTCAGCCAATATCCTGGTCTTTTCCAGAAATCTCATATCCATATTAATCCGGCCTTTGACGTAGATTTGCTGGTAGAACGGGTCGAGGTCACACCGCATTGTTTTGTAATCGCTGGTATATTTAAGTGCCTGTTCGTGAGAGACGTCGGGACATCGCACGCTGGCAATTTCTTTCACATAAGAAAACACTTCGATACCGCACTTTTTCAGAACTTTTTTAGCCACATAACCGGCAGCTACAATAGTAGATGAATAGCGTCCGCTGAACAGGCCCGCACCAATAGCATCATCATCGGGGCCGTATTTCATAAATGAAGCGTAAGACGCATGTCCGGGACGAGGAGTGCGGTTGGTGTCCTGGTATTGCTTGATGTGAATGAAATGGCGGTCCAGGTTGGGAATCAAAATTGTTAATGGCGTACCATTAGTGTGGTTTTTGTTGCCGGCGTTTTCAATTGTGTCGGCGGCATTTAGCCCGGAAT
>CAYQKF010000106.1:0-18199 GCA_964417935.1 uncultured Pirellulales bacterium | reverse complement strand
AATAATGATTGTAAATCATTATTTAGTATAAATTTACGTATTTTGCAGAAGCCTTTTAACTCTAATTTAAAGGAGAACTATTATGTGTAGAAAACTGATTCTTCTAACTTCTTTTGTTTTGGTGCTCGGTTTTGTCAATAACGCTAACGCTGCGGACATCGCGTGGACCGGCCTTGGTGCTGACAATCTTTGGAGCAATCCGGCCAACTGGGAAGGCAATAAAGTCCCCACAGCCGCCGACGACGTCGCTGTCGAGGTACCAGGCGCAGCAGCGCCAAATGGTCCGCTTATTCAGGATGGAATCGATGCGGAATGCGGGGTTCTGTGGAATGAAGTGGCTGGTGAGCCCACGATGACGATGACGGGCGGAACTCTCACAATATCAGGCTGGGGGATCTGGTGGGGTGACGGGCCCGGGTGCAATCCCACGTTTTACCAGAGTGGCGGTACCGTGTCATTGACTGGTGGTCCTGGAATCCACGAGTTTGGATGGGGCGGTGCTTCAGGTACCTGGATTATGACCGGCGGTACGGTCAACGCCAAAGGTATATCAATTCCGTCGGGTGCTGGAAATTCCGGAGAAATATACCTTCATGGCGGCACTTATAACGTGGGGACGGAGCGCGGTGGCTTGGTCATGAGAGAAAACAGCCTGATAGATATAACCGAAGGTACCTTTATTTTAGAAGGTGATGAGACGGCGAAAATCAATGACCATATCGCCGCCGGCCAGATTACCGCCTACGGCGGTGCCGGCCAGTTCGAAATGGACTATGACGTCAGAAATCCCGGCAGTACCACGGTGACAGCTATAGAGGCGGGAAAAGCCTACAAGCCCGACCCGGCTGATGGTGCCCTATATGAGGACACATGGGCGAGCCTTAGCTGGTCGCCGGCAGATGCTGCGGCCTCGCACGATGTCTATTTCGGTGACAATTTTGACAATGTGAACAACGGTACAGGCGATACGTTCCGGGGTAACCAGGTTGATACGTTTTTTGTTGTCGGCTTTCACGGGTATCCTTATCCTGATGGCCTTGTTCCGGGCACAACCTACTACTGGCGGATTGAAGAGGTTGATGCAGATGGTAATACGATACATAAAGGCGATATCTGGAGCTTTACGATTCCGCCCAAGACCGCTTACGACCCCAACCCGGCTGATGGTGCCGAATTTATAGACCCGAACGTGGAGCTTAGCTGGGCGGAAGGTTTCGGTGCTATATTGCACACCGTTTACTTTGGCGACAATTTTGACGATGTGGACAATGCCGCTGGAGGAGTCTCACAGGGAGATACAACCTATCGTCCCTTCTTTTGCCCGCTTGAATTAGAGAAGGTTTATTACTGGCGGGTCGATGAGTATGATGCACTCGACACATATAAAGGCGATGTCTGGAGCTTTACGACTCCGGGTGCCGTCGGTAGCCCGAATCCGTCTAATGGCGCCATAGATGTACAGATGATAGCGACTCTTAGCTGGACGCCGGCTGATAATGCCGCCTCGCACCATGTCTATTTCGGCACAGATGAAGGTGCCGTGCGCAACGCTGATACAGCTTCACCCGAGTATATAGGCACTCGGAACCTTGGCTTGGAGAACTATGATCCTGGAAAACTTGCCTGGAACACCACTTACTACTGGCGTGTGGATGAGGTCTATGAACAGGATCCGGCTAATCCGGTGAAAGGTCCCCTCTGGAGCTTCACAACAGCCGACTTCATTTTAGTGGACGATTTTGAGTCCTACAATGACATTGAAGAAACTGAGCCCGGAAGCAACGTAATATATGATACGTGGATAGACGGATGGGAAGACCCGACAAACGGCTCCATAGTTGGCTATCTCATGCCTCCTCATGCTGAGGTTACGATTGTTCACGGCGGCTCTCAGTCGATGCCCTATTCCTACGACAACGATCTCAAGTACTCTGAGGCAACCCTACCGTTAGTCTGGCCGCGCGATTGGACCCAGGAAGGTGTTGGAGTGTTGTCGCTGTGGTTCAACGGTGATGCGTCTAATGTTGCTGAGCTAATGTATGTGGCTCTCAACGGCAGCGCGACGGTCTATCACGATAATCCCGACGCAGCGCTGATAGATGAGTGGACCCAATGGACTATCGACCTGCAGGAGTTTGCAGCTCAGGGCGTGGATCTGACCAATGTCAATACGATTTCTATTGGTTTCGGTGATAAGAACAATCTGCAGGCAGGTGGTTCTGGTAAGGTGTACTTTGACGATATTCGGCTATATCGGCCCGTACCCATACAAGATGAGAACTTAGTGCTAAATCCAAGTTTTGAAGAGGATGAGGTTATCTTAGACGACCCGGACTGGGAAAAATGGTGTACTTGGAATCCAGCAGAGGGTGCAGGTAGTAACGCCACGATCGTCGATACAGAGTCCATTGATGGCGCAAGAAGCCTTAGGATTGAGCCAAAAGGAGATGCCAACTGGTATTTCATTTTGCTGCAAGACTATATCCCGCTCGAGGTTGGCACACAGTTTACTGCGAGCTTCTGGGCCAAAGCTGAAGCACCACGTTCCCTTGGAGCGCAGTTTAAAGCGACGGATAACACTGAAAGTTGGGGTTACACAGACTTTCAGTTAACGACCGAGTGGGCTGAGTATTCATTCACTGCTGAAGCTCTGAACGTCGAGGTAAAGCTTGAGATATTCTGTGCCGGCGTTGAAGTTCCATTCTGGTTGGATCTTGTTTCTGTCTACGAAGGAAACTAAGTACCTTCTGATTTAGGAAATTGAAAAGAATTGGCTGCGAGCCCCAGTCCTGAAGATGGCGCCGTTGACGTACCTCGCGATACGGCGCTGAGCTGGGAACCGGGCGAGTTCGCCGATACACACAACGTGTACTTCGGCACCGTCCCGTCGGCCGATGAGATTCTTGCGCTTGCAGTTAAGTAACATCGCTGTTCTCGGTTGAGGAAGACCTGAATTAGAACAGCATAGTCAATCTCAAGGACTACGCTATTTTGACAGACCAGTGGCTTGGTGAACAATGGACCATTTAGGGGTCTATACTGAATGATTCGGTATAGGCCCTTTTTTAATTGACACCGTGCCAGATTACGGCAGGGGGCTATTTTGCGCGGGGCAAGCAGAAAATGCCAGAACAAACCTCTCACAAAGACAGATTGTCTTAAATGCGATGAAGAAGCGTGCTAATGACCCCTGGCCACGGGGTTTGGGACACACTGTGTTAGGGGTGCCGGGGAGTCCACAAAGCCAAAAGGGCTATTATGAGCCGGGTGGAAGTGTTTGTGCATCGGTGGGCAGCTTTGGAATATCAGTTAACTCAAATCGGCCTGTTTTCTTTTTGAGTTAGTTAATTTTTTTAGGATTGTTTAGCTAAAGGTGCATCAGAATTCTTCCGATAAAACGGAAACGATGGGGTGTCAAAGGGGTGGATTTTGATGTGGCGCTGTGCTGCGTCATAAAAATACAGACCTGTCTTTTAGACTAAGGATATAAGCAAATATGAACGACAAAATAAGCCAAAAGGTTCAGTTTTTTCCTGATGGGGAAAACAAACCTGTTTCAAGCCTGAATCTCAAGGCCCTGGTGGTTGAGGATTTCGAGACGATGCGAAACATCATCGTTAAGGTCCTTGGCAGTCTCGACATAGAGGCAACCCAAGCTGCCAATGGTATCGAGGCGCTTAAAGTCCTGGATACCAAACCAGTGGATATAGTTTTGACCGACCTGGTCATGCCTGAGATGGACGGCTTTGAGCTATGTGAAGAGATTCGGCGCAGGCCGAATATCCGCCATTTGCCGGTTATTGTGATTTCCACGCACCGCGATGCCAAATATGTTGTCCAGGCACTGCGTTGCGGAGCTGACGACTACCTGACGAAGCCATTTACCGCTGCTTTGGCCGAGCGGATTGTAGAAAGGGTTATGAGCAATGTCTAATCCAGATACTGCCACGATAGAACAGAACCCCAAAAGTTCCACGAGCCCAAGCCAATCGAGCCAGGAGAGTATGATAGTACGTCTGAGCAGCCTGGACAATATGCTGGAACTCGCTGGTGAAGTTATTATTGTTAGCTCCAACCTAAATGCGATGAGCCGCGAAATACAGGAAGGCGCTGAGGTCTCACGTACCCTGTCAGACAACGTCAAGGACTTGGCCATAACTTCTTCGCGGATTTCGTCGGATTTGCATAATCTGGTTACTGACGTGCGAACGGTTGGTATGAGCGGCTTGTTCGCGCGTTTCCGACGGATCGCACGCGATACATCACGCCGTCTGGGCAAAGTGATTCGATTTGAATTGGAAGGTGAGGACATTTGTATTGACAAAAGGACTTCGGAAAAGATTTATGACCCCATCGCCCATCAGATTCGCAATGCAATGGCGCACGGTATCGAAGACAAACAAACTCGCATTAAGTTGGAAAAGGACCCTGTGGGAACTGTCGCCGTTAAGGTTCGCAACACGGAAAACAACACGGTTATAGACGTAATCGATGACGGCGGTGGTATCGACACCGAAGCTGTACGGCGCAAGGCATTGAAAATGGGGCTGGCTGATGAAAAAACGCTTGCAGGCCTCACTGACGAAGCTCTGTTTGAGTATTTGTATATTCCGGGTTTTTCGACGGCCGTGCAGGCTTCAGCTACTTCGGGACGCGGCGTAGGCTTAGATGTTGTTCGGGACGTTATGAATCAACTTAATGGCGAAACGCGTATCAAGAGCGAAGCGGGTAAGGGTACGACATTTTCTTTTATTCTGCCGAAGATAACGGCGGTAAATATCTCTGATGCTCTGCTGGTTCGTGCTGAACAAATGACCTTCGCTTTTCCGATATCATCTGTCGTGGCCTCACAGGCCATATCTGTTAATGAGGTAACAACTATCAGGGGGATAAGTCGTTCCATCAAATATCTTGGCAACATTCTGCCATTGTTTGATTTGCTGGAGATTTTTGGTGAGATGCCCGTTGAAGTAAAGGACGACCAGATGCGGATCATTATTGTCGAGTATAAAAATAAACGTGCTGCCTATGTTGTTTCGGATTTTATGAATCCACAGAAAATAGTTATCTCAGAATTTGACGAAGGTATGAAGGTGCCTGGGCTTGGTGGAACCGCCATCCTCAGCGGCAGGCAGATGGGTTTGGTAGTTGACCTGCCGGGATTATTTGAGCAAACATTCGGCTGTGAGAAGGAAATGGATTTTAAAGCATCCATCTCAGTGGATACCAGCACAAAAGACGACTGGATGATGGATGGCGAAGATACACCGCAAACGGTTTCAAGCAAAACAGAAACTACTGTACCGGTTACTAATGACGCTGCTCAAGCCGATTACGAAGGACTGGATATTGACCAGCCTGATTCACAATTCCTCAAGGAAGTGGAACTAATGCTTGCTCGGCTCAACCAGGAACTATTTACGTTAGAGGAAAAACGTGATACAGAAACTGCTGACGCTATCTTCCGTCTTGTGCATTCGATAAAGGGTAATCTAACGATGTGCGGTGCCGAGGAACCAGCTTCTATCACACACCAGGTCGAAACGATTCTGGAACGTGCAAGACGTGAGGCACTGGAACTGAATGAGGGAGCTTTCGACGTCTTATTTGATGGCTCAGCTTATCTTGAACAAGTCGTCCAGTCACTGCTGAAAAACCAAAAACCCTCTGTACCGTCCGACAAGCTGCTTGCCGGTCTGGAAAATTTCCGTCAGGAGGAAAAGAAAACAGACCAGGCTGCATCTGTTGCTGCTCTCGACAACGCTCAGGTTGTGCTGGACCCGACAGGCGAATTTTATCTTTCGTCGCGCCGTCGGGAAGGAGCAGTTCTGTACCAGTGTCGTATCGAATTTAACCCCGGCGACCAGCCGAATTTTTTGGTTGCTTACCTGATTCTTCGACGTCTCCAGCGAGCAGCCGATGTACTTGGTACTTTTCCGGCCATGGCTGACATCGAGTCAGGCTTATGCCAGGGAGGTATTGTGGTGCTCTTTGCTCCACGTGGCCCCAAACCTGATTTGCTTGAAACTCTCGGCGAGAACCTAAAGAGATATTATGGAGTGGAGCGTTTTGAGGCCGCCACTTATGCATAACACTTCGGGAGATATATTATGGTAAAAAAAGCATTGTTCTTAAGGACCGAAGACGATTTTTGCAACTTAGAGCCTTTAATAGAACGCTGTCGTCAGGAGCAATTTGAGGTCGAAGACTGTGGCCAAACCCTGGACTATGAGTCGCTCAAGAGCTTATTGCCATCGACGCCGGCTGTTCTATTCGTGCCGGCGATTGAGGAGGATTGTCAGGGTGTCAAGCTGGCTCAGGAAGCTCTTAGCGAAAAGCTGCCTCGTGTTATTGTTCTTTATGCTCCTTCTATGCCATCCAGAGAGTTTCTCTGTCTTGCGTTCAGGGAAGGTGTTGACGACATAGTTACTCTGGATGCCGACGCCGAAACACTCAACTCCAAACTCAAGCATGCCGACCATATATTACAGGCCAGATTAGATTCGGCTGAAACAGGTGGGCAATTGCAGCAAAAAATCAAATCGATTCAGCTTCGTTGCGAGCAATTGGAACGCAGAAACGCCAAGTGGGAAGAGCGATTACTTGTCTTGTCTTCAACAGCAACGCGGATGGCTACAGGCCAACTGCGACTTGCGGAAAGTGCTCCTTCTCTGCTTATTGTGGCTACCAGCAATTCCCAGGCTTCCAGCGCGGTCGAGCTGTCACGTGGTCTTGGCTTCGACCCCAAGGTGGCACACACCGGCAAGGATGGTCTGGAACAAATTGATAAGTGTCTGCCGCGGGTCATCCTTACTGATGGCACCCTGCCGGACATGAACGCAACGGCCTTTGCTCCAGCCGCTCGCAAAGCCTTAGGCAATAAACCCGTGGTCATAGTAGCCTGGTCGAGCAGCCCCGAAGCTGAAGACACTTTCTTGACTCCCGATACAGGGATAGACGATTTTGTTCTCAAATCAACTACCAGTGAGGGCACCGGTCTATTAGCTGCGGCTCTGCTCGGCGGCCTCCGTTAACTGGGACCCCATTTTGCAAAAAGATGGCAAGATGGGAACTCACTCACACACACTGAGATATATCGAGCGTAACCACAGATGTGTTGTTATAATCTGTTGTAGGTGTAGCTTGAATGAAACCGCCGTATGTAATGTGAAATGAAAGCTGTAAGCAAAATCGTTTTCTCTGTTTTGATATTTATTGTGATAAGTCTCGCTTATGGCAGCAAACCGGCAGCAGAAGCTCTTGTCTATCGTGGGGCCAGTGATGCGTCGGCTGCAATGGCGGTTGGTGAAGATATGTTCATCGTTGCTGACGATGAGAACAATATATTGAGGGTTTACAAAATTAGTAAAGGCGGTTTGCCTCTCTGCTCGTATGATATGACAGAGTTTCTTGGTATCGAACCGGAACATCCGGAGGCCGATATTGAGGGTGCAACGATGATTGGACGGCGTATCTACTGGATTACCTCGCACGGCAGAAATAAAGACGGGAAAATCAGGCCTAACCGGTATCGTTTTTTCGCCACCAATATAAAGATTGAAAATGGAAATGTTATTATCAATCCTGTAGGCAGGCCATGCAAAACACTCGTCCACAGTCTGGTAAAGGCTGAAACTATGCGTTATTTGAGGTTAGATAGGGCGACTCGATTTAATGAAACCGAGCTTACCAAGAAAGAACGCAAAAAACTTGCACCGAAAGAAGAAGGCCTTAATATTGAGGGACTTTGTGCATCGGCTGACGGCAGGACAATCTATATCGGATTCAGAAACCCTCGCCCCATTGACAAAGTAAGCAGCCATACAAAAACGCTTGTCGTAGCTTTGAATAATCCGAAGCAGGTAATTGAAAAGGGCCGGACTCCAATTTTTAGTGAGCCGATACTGTGGGATTTGGCCGGTCTGGGCATAAGGAGTATGGAGTATTCCCATTTCCACAAGGCATATTTCATTATCGCCGGCAGTTTTGACGAAAGCCCAAAGTTTTCCTTGTATCGCTGGTCAGGAAAAAAAGAAAGGCCGCCGGTATTAGTGCGCCAATTAAGTCAAAGCAATTTTAGTCCTGAGGCGCTGGTTACCTTTAAGGACTCGGATAATCTTTTTATGCTTAGCGATGATGGGTCTCTGGAAATCAAGGTCGGTGGAGCGTGGGAGTGTATGAAGGGCGAATTTCGCAGAGACGGGATGTGCCTGAACAAGTACCTGATTGACCCTAAGAAAAAAACTTTTAAGGGAATTTGGCTGGTCCCTTAAGTAGGGTGTGCACTGCACACCACCAAAGAAAAGGTGGGTGGTACCCACCCTACCCAACTTCGCAAAAGAGAACTCCCGCTGAAACTCAGAGCTAAATATTTTCGAGTGGAAAATGGTTACTTAAAAAAAGAAATAAGCTATAATGTTTACCAGTTAGTCAATAGTTAGCAGGTTATAGTGTAGTGCTCTGTCAAATGTCGATTGATGTGCTGTCATTCCTGCGAAAGCAGGAATCCAGACTGTTATAAATGGATTCCGCATCAAGTGCGGAATGACAACAACTCAAATCATGCGTGACAGAGCAGTTGGTTAGGAGCAGTTATGTCAGGTCATTCACATTGGGCGGGAATAAAATATAAAAAGGCGGCTGCTGACGCAAAGCGCGGCAAAATATGGAGCAAAATCGCTCGAATGATAATAGTCGCAGCCAAAAGTGGTGGCGGTGAACCGGCTGCTAATCTGGCTCTGCGATACGCAATCGACAAAGCCAAAGCCGCCAATATGCCCAAGGATACGATTGAAAAGGCAATCAAAAAAGGAACCGGTGAGGTTGAGGGTGTTACTTTTGAAGAAGTGTTGTACGAGGGCTATGGGCCGAGCGGTGTGGCTATAATGGTCGAGGCACTGACGGATAACCGTAATCGAACTACGCCGCAAATTAAGAGAATGTTCGAAAGATACGGCTGCTCATTGGGGACAAGCGGATGCGTTAACTGGATGTTCAGTAAGAAGGGGCTTATTACGGTTAACACAGCCAGTGTGGGCGAAGAACAGCTCCTGGAAATTGCCCTCAATGCAGGTGCTGATGATATGCAAACTGTGGGGGACGTTTTCGAGATAACCTGTGAGCCAAGCGCTTATGAAGAACTAAAAAAGGCTCTGCAGGAAAAAGAAATAGCTACTGAGGTAGCTGAAATTTCAATGGTGCCGCAGAATACCATTGAGATTAACGACGAGCAAACAGCTAAGAAAATAATTTCGCTGATGGAGAACTTCGAAGACCACGAAGATGTGCAGAACGCATACGCAAACTTTGACATACCTGAAGAGATTATAGCTCGTATATCGTAATGCGAATTGCGTATATTGTGCTACGGGGTTGATTGGCCTGTGAGGAATTTTAGTCGCTGTTTTGCGAACTGGTATTTTTCCTCGCCGAGTCGGCTGACAATTTCCTCCCTTTCGGGATACATCTCTTGGAACTGGTCGCGATATTGAGCTTCGATGTCGATTGCTTCTTCATACTGTTTGATTGCAACATCGGTTTTGCCCAACATCTCAGCGATTTTTGCCAGCTCAATTCGCAGTCGGGCGCAGCCGGGATAACGATGTTCAACTGCAAACGAGGCATTATCAAAGGCTTTGTTTAGCCAATCAATTTTTTCCTGCTGTGTCGAGATCTCTGCGAGCAAGATATATACCTCTGTTAATCGCTCGAAGTTTTTGAAAGCAGCACTGTTGCGCTCGATTGCAGCCCGCAGGCACTTTTCTGCCTGCAGCAATAGGTCCCGATTGACACCCGACGTTAGCTTGAAATGGTGCAGATACAGTCGGCCATTGAGAGATAATGCAACTGGGCTTAAAGAGTCATCCTCAGCGGCATAATCCAGGAGCTTGTGGGCCTGCTCGAATCGGCCAACGGATATGGCCCGGTTAGCCCGCTGGATTTTAGCGCTGGTTTTGCCTACCGGAATAAGAGCATAATTGAGATAAACACAAGTTATTACCACCCCTGCCGCCACTATCAGTATCTTTACAAAAGGCGCAGGTTTGAGAACGACCTGTGGTCGGGGATTTGTTTGAGAATCTATTGCGATAAGACAAGCAATTATCACCCAAAAAACTGTGAATACGCCAGGCTCAAAAATGGCAAAGTCTATCAAGTTATGAAAAGCAACGCCTAAGACGGCACAGAAAAGAGCAGCAGCGGCAATATTTGTGCGAGACCTTTTTGCCGGCCTCTCACCGGCTGCTACAAGCAGGAAACCGGCTATAAATACAATCACAGGCATTATATACAATATGATTATCCCGGCTTGTCTTTCCTGCGGCGAAGCAGTCGGCGGGATGGGAAAAATAATTGGTCTGATAAACAGCAACGCAGCCGATACAATAATCGCTATGACAATCGCCAATCTTTTGAAAGTCGGCTCCAGCCGGTGAGCTTCTGATGAGCAGCTTGCAGACTTGGGAGACAATATCGCCCACAACGGCATGCAAATCATAGCTAAAAACCCGATAAGCCCGATGGGGCCGTATTGAGTAAGGATACTGAGTAGAAAGTTATGCGGGTTCGCGACGGATTCCGATGCTGAAGCTGGTTTGTAATGTGGATAGAAGTGTGCGAAGTTGCCGGGACCAACTCCGGTAAGAAAATGGTCGGCATACATTTTCATTGATGCACGCCAGTACTGCCATCTGACAAGCATTGAATTGCCGCCCGGTAATCGGTTGTGAGCTAATCCATACCAAACAACTGCCCCGGTTCCTGCCAGGGCCAATAGCAAACATATAATCAGTACAACTTTTTTGTGAGCTCTTAGCCGGTTGCCGAGGCAAAGATAAATAACAAACATTGCTGTGGCAAAGAGCGAGGCCATAATTGCGCCTTTGCTCTTAGTAATTACCAGGCCGAAAATAACGACTGCGACTGCAATGCCACATGTGATAAACCAAACCGATTCGGTTCCGACCAATTTGCGATTTTTATATCTCTCATAAAGCAAGGCAATAGCGGCCAAAAATGCCATTAATGCAAAAGAGCCGGCGGAATTACTTGTTGTGAAAAAACCGCTGATATCCTTCGAGTAAAGACGATGTTCAAACTGAAAGTGCTCCAAACTGTTCGGGACAATTCGCTGCTGTGCCAGAGCCGCTTCCGGGTCCTGCTCGTAAAATTCAATCAAATGCTCATTTTCGGGATACTGCTCCCAACACCGATAAGCCGAGACCACACCCAGGGCAACAATGACAGCTAAAACAAGTTTTACTTTTGATTGGCAGTCCAGTATCTGAACCAGAAGCAAAGTCATCAACACCGGTGCGACAAGCATAACGAAATCGGTAATTGCCAGCCGCTTATCCGCCGCTGCAATTCCGGCAGCGACAGCAGCTATACAGAATATGCCCAGACCGATTTCTATACCGGAAAGCCGATATACAAATCTCTTACCACAAAAACTCCATACAAACCACAGGATAAACGAGAATATCAGTATGGTTGATATGGATACACTGTAAAGGTTGTTACTGATATCGCCGGCGAAAGTGGTCGCCTGCACCGTCGGGCTTTCGGTAAACGTTGTGCGAAGTGCAATTACACAAAGGCAGAAGGCAAGGAGTATATATTCCAGGCACACCAAGGTTTTGCTTTTGGATAAATTGGAATTAGTCGGCGGCTTTATCATTTTGTGCGGTGGTTTCAAAAATAGCGACAATAGATAACACCATAATTGTTTGAATGAAGATCAGAATTGCGCCGGCCAGATTGACCTGATAGAGAAAAATTGCGCCAAGGCCTGTACAGAGCGTAGCCAAGTATAACGTTAGGACTGTTTGGGTATCGGTTAAGCCGTGCTTTTTTAGTCGATGGGAGAAATGCTGCGTGTCTCCGATAAAGGGGCTTTTGCCCTGGCTTATGCGCAGCAGCGTCACGCTGATGAAATCATAGAGCGGGACAGCCATAACGAGCAGCGGCATAAAAACCGCATACCATTGCCCGCTTTGTGCTTCGTGATAATAAGTGGTGCGCACAGTCAGCAGCCCGACAAAAAAACCCACGACAAGCGAGCCGGCGTCTCCCATAAAGATTTTGGCAGGCGGGAAATTAAATACCAAAAAGCCTAACAGCGCCCCTATAAAAACAAGTGCCAGTCCGCCCACAAAGACCTGCCCGCTTAAAGCGGCTGCGGTGAATAAAATACAGCTTATTATGACGGCGATGCCGGCAGAAGCGCCGTCCATATTATCAAGAAAGTTAAACGCGTTAATAATCAGAACTATCCATACGGCTGTAAGCAAAGAAGTAATTATTCTGCTTTGGATAAAAAGCTCAATTCGAATATCCGCAAAAAAGGTGGCAGTTATTGCAATTGCAAATTGAACGGCGAGTTTGAAGAATGGGCTGAGATGCTTTTTATCATCCCAGAGGCCGAGTACGAACAAAACAAGAACAACAAGCAGTACAATTGCGAGATGGTTGATTTTGCTTAAAAAGCCGTCCGTGTGAATGGTAACCGACTGGCCGAGCCAATCAAGGTAACCGGGGACAACGAGAAATTTCACTACTGCAATAGCCGTAAGTATGATAATTGAGATTGTGCTAAATATTGCGATACCGCCGCCGAGCGGAATAACTGTTCGGTGGTATCTATCTTCAGCCGGTTGCGCAACCAATCCTGCGCGAACGGCCAGCTTTCTTGCAACCGCTGTCAAAATAACCGACAATACAAATGAGCCTGCAAGCAGAATTATCGCTAATATGGTCAACGTTTCGATTTTAACTGCTCCAGTAATCGTGTTCTGACTATCTCAAAAAAATCGAAGTAGCATTGCTGCCTATAATCTGGGTAGGTATAAGCCTGCGGCCGCCAACGGCCTTTGTCAAATATCAACGTTACTTCAGCGTACATTTTTTGGCCGATATATATACGATGCGAATAGTTTTTTGTTGTCGCTAATACCAGCTTCGAAGGCTCAATTATGCCTGGGTCCAGGTTCACTGGCCTTGTCAGGGGAAGGCCCAACTTTGCTGCCAGTTTTTGTTCGAGCTTGTTCGTCTGGTGTTTGACTTTAGCTAATTTGCCGGGGTCAATCAGCCGTTTAATGCTGACAAACTGCCTTAAGATACGCGGGCCTGTCTGGTCCCTGTAATAATCGGTTTTGTCAAACGGCCAGACCTCGCTTGTAAAATCGACCTTGCCGAGCTTGTCACTCAGCGCATCGGCTGCGGTGTGCAGGCAGTGATAGTTAGCAGCCAAAATCCCAACTATCAGCTTTACCGGCTTAGGGTCCTTTAACTTCCACATCTACAGTTTTGAGTTTTTAGTTTTGAGTTCTTAGTTTTGGTTGAAGTCTTGTTTTGTCTCAGACATCACAAATTTGTGCTGCCTGCGCCAGAGACGTCAACGGGTCGCGTTTTGGAATAAACTCCTGACCGACATAACCTTTGAAACCGGTCTCAGCAATTGCACGCATAATAGCAGGGTAGCATAACTCTTGCGTATCGTCGATTTCGTTTCGACCCGGATTGCCGCCAGTATGGTAGTGGCCGATGTACTCCTTATTGTCGCGAATTGTGCGGATTATGTCACCTTCCATTATTTGAGCGTGATAGATATCGTAGAGAATCTTCATACGCTCGGAGCCTACCCTTTTACACAACTCGACACCCCAGGCCATATTGTCGAACATATAACCCTTATGATTGACCTTACTGTTGAGATATTCGATGCAAATGGTAACCTTTTTCTTCTCAGCGTATCCGACGATTTGCTTCAGGCCGACGACGGCATTTTCGAGTCCAATGTCGTCGGGTATCCCTGCCCGATTGCCGGAGAAGGTAATAACATTAGGGAATTTGTGCTCTGCGGTGGAATCGATGCCGGTGCGAATCTTGGCAATACAATCAGCGTGGTATTCTTTGTTGTTCATTCCGTGCGCGATGCCGTGGCTGCTAACCATTGCGCAAACCAGGCCGTATTTCTTCACTGTCAGCAGGTCACGACCTGAAAGCAGTTCGACGGATTTGAGCCCCATTTTCGCAGCGGCGGCACAGAGCTCGTCAAGTGATTGTCTTCGGTAACACCACTTGCAGACCGATTGGTTGATACGACCATGCTTGACTACGCGCTTGACGTCGGCGCATGCCTTGCTGGCCAATGCACCGGCAATTGTACCAGCAGCCATCAGAGAAGTATTGCAAATAAAAGTGCGTCTTGAGAGTTTGTCTTCTTTCATCGGTTTTCTCCTTTTCTTTTTTCTGTTGGTTTTGGCATCACCCCACTTACTAAGTGAGAACTCAGCCGAAACTGGGTCTGAAATTTCATAATCATCAATCATAAATACTGTGTTAAGCTTTTAGCTGTTCTTTCAGCGAATTAACCATTTCAATCGTCTTATCAGTTGCTTTTTCAATCGGAACCTTGTGATTTTGGGATTCGCAGCGCAGCTTTATCTCGACGTTACCCTTGGCCACGGACTTTTTGCCGACAGTAACTCTTATTGGTATGCCAATCAGGTCAGCATCTTTGAATTTCACTCCGCCGCGCAGAATCCTGTCATCTAACAATACGTCAATGCCATCGCCGAGTAACTGCTGGTAGATGTCCTCGGCCACCTGGGCAACTTTTTCATCGTCCTGATTGACGGAAGTAACAAGAACCTCGAACGGGGAGATACTAATCGGCCAAATAATACCATTATCATCGTTGCCAAGTTCAATAGCCGAAGCAAGAATTCGGTTTATCCCGATGCCATAGCAGCCCATAAGACAGGGTGCTTCCTGTCCGTCTGGCCTCAGAAATTTTGCTCCGAGTTTTTCGCTGTATTTGGTCCCAAGCTTAAAAACCTGCCCGACCTCGATACCCTTTTTAAAAAGCAGCTTTTTGCCATTATGCGTATCGCCTTCGCCTGCATAGCGAATATCTGCCGCGATAATGTGTTGGCCTTCAAGCGGAAAATCTCTGCCGGGGACAACGTTTTTAATATGATAGTCGGTCTTGTTGGCACCGGTTACACCCACCGCCATCGCAGCAACGGCGTGGTCAATTATCACTTTGGAAACCTTATCGGCAATTCCTGTCGGGCCGGCAAAACCGACTTTGGCGCCGGTAACTTTTTCGATAGTTGGCTCGTCGGCCAACTCGATGTGTTTACCACCAACAGCCAGTCTTAATTTCTCCTCATTGACATCGTGGTCACCGCGTATAAGTACTGCTATTGTTTTGTATTCAGTGGAGTAAATCATAGTCTTTACCATTTGCCTGGGTTTTGTCTTTAGAAAATTACAGACTGCTTCGATGCTGCCGATATTCGGGGTATGGACTTCTTCGGGTGAAGGAATTTTGGCGGTCGCTTTTTCTTTTGGCAGTGGATCCACGGCCGCTCTTTCGAGGTTTGCCGCATAAGAGCCGTCTTCGGTATAGACGATAGTATCTTCGCCGGATTCGCAGGGAACGGTGAACTGGTGTGAGCCGGAGCCGCCCATCTCGCCGGACTCGGCTTCGACAATCACGTATTCCAGGCCGCAGCGTTTGAAAATCCTGCAATATGCATCGTACATTGCTTTATATGATTCATCGAGACCGACAGGGTCGGCATCGAAGCTGTAGGCATCTTTCATTATGAATTCGCGGGACCGAATCGGGCCGAACCGTGGGCGGAACTCATCGCGGAATTTTGGGCTTATCTGATAAAGGTTGATAGGTAGCTGCTTGTACGATTTTATCTCGCCGGCGACCAGAGTTGTAAAGACCTCCTCAGCCGTAGGGCCGAGTACGTTCATTCTGCCGTGGCGGTCTTCGAGGCTGAACATTGTTGGGCCGTAGTCGGTGCTGCGGCCGGTCCTGTCCCAAAGCTCTTTGGGTTGCATCGAGGGGACGAGGATTTCCTGTGCGCCGGCTCTGTTAATTTCCTCACGGACGATTGCGATAATTTTGAGCAGGCTGCGCCAGCCTAATGGCAGATAAGTATATGTGCCGCTGGCGACTTTGCGTATTAGGCCGGCACGAATCATCAGTTTGTGACTGGCTGTCTCGGCATCGGCAGGAATCTCCTTGACCGTTGGTATAAACATCCGGCTGTATCTCATTTTCGTCCCTTATGTTCAGTTAGTTGGTTACTTAAACTGACCTATTTTTTGTCATGCTGAACAAAGCGAAGCATCTGGCCTACAAATGAGAATAATGTACACTTATGCAGGAAGAGATTCTTCACCCTTCGGCTGCGCTCAGGGCAAGCTTCTTTCGTTCAGAATGACAAATTTCTTTTTACTACTCACTAATTAACAACTCACCACTTACTATTGTTGTGCACATTTATAGTCCCAAAGACAAAGCTTTGCAAGGATATTTCGTAACTCGTGGTTCAGTACCTGCTTTCGTGGGCACAGGTTCTGTGGGGCTGATTCCAATTGGCTATCGATTACTGATTATTGATTATGATCCGTAGAAAAGACCATATGTCATTTCGACCGAAAAAAGCCGCAGCCCTGAATTAGCCGTAGCCCTGAGCGAAGCCGAAGGGGAAGCCGAAGGGGATGCTCGGCATCGCGAAGTGGAGAAATCTATTAAAAACAGATTTTTCGTCTCGCCTAAATATATTCTATCGTAGCAGGGGGCTTTGGAGTTAAGTCGTAGAGGCAGCGGTTGACATCTTCGATTTCAGTGGTAATACGCCGGCAGATGAGGTTTAGTTTGTCCCAGGGAAGCTCGGTAGCGCTTGCAGTTCGGGCGTCGGTGCTCTCAACACAGCGGACAACAATAATTTGGCCGAATTCGCGCTTGTTGTTTCTAATCCCTGTTGCGCGGTCGTTTAGCAGCACTGCCATATACTGAAACGCTCCGCTGTCCGCAAGTTCGTCCTCGACAATAGATGTTGCTCTGCGGACGGTATCGAGCCGTTCACGAGTTACTTCGCCGACGATTCTGGTTGCCAGGGCCGGGCCTGGGAATGGAATCCGTTGTGAGATTTCGGTTGGTAAGTCCAGAAATTTGCAGACCTCGCGGACATCATCCTTTCGCAAGGTCTTTAGCGGTTCGAGGACGGAATAGCCGTAAGCGGCCTCGGTGTCGATGCCGAGTTGGGTGAGGATATTGTGCTGACGTTTGATCCCTGCTATGGTCTCTTCGATATCTGTAAGAATGGTGCCGTGGAGCAAAAACTTTGCACCCGATTCGGTAACAAGCTGGCTGAAGACCTTCGAGTAAAATGTGTCGGTGACGGCCTGTCGTTTTTCTTCGGGGTCTGTCAAGCCGGCCAGGGCAGAGAGAAACTCCTCTTTAGCGTCCACCAGTTCCACAGGGATGTCCATATCAGCAAAGGTCTTAACGACCCCTTGGGGTTCACCTTCACGCATCAGGGCGTTATCAATAAAGACCGTTCTCAATTGGTTACCGATGGCACGGTGTCCGAGCACTGTTACGAGGGAACTATCGACACCGCCGCTCAGGGCGTTGATGGCCTTTGAATCCCCCACCGTTTGCTTGATGTCAGTGATTTGTTCTTCGACGAATTTTTCGTAATCCATTACAAGCTCCTTACAAGTTCCTATTGAGTGATATTGAATTTAGCGTAACTTTGAGGGCGGGAATGTAACAGTTCCGGCAGGGACTGTCAAGAATTGTCATAGATTATCATGGGATGTCCAGTGCTTTGCCACAGATGTATTGATGGATTGCGATTTTACAGAATGTTGTCACCCCGAGCGGAGCCGAGGGGTCTATTAAAACAGATTCCTCGACTTCGCTACGCTGCGCTCGGAATGACAATTCATTAAATCACGAGTGACAGAGTACTATGGAACATCATACACCTCTTGTCAGGATAAGATGTATGACCAGGGATTGCTGTAAAAAGCTAAGAATATGTATGAAAAGACCATTTTGTCATTCTGAACGGAGCGCAGCGAAGTGAAGAATCTCGGTTTTCGCTTCTTTGCTGGAGGTTTTTCGTTTCGCTCAGAGACTGCCCTGAGCTTGCCGAAGGAATGACAACGACAAAAATCACAAATTCTCATATACTTTCTAAGGAAGATATGGAGGTAAAATTCACCCTTAATTTTCTTGCAACACGGGGCTGTCGGTTGTAAAGTCAGTGCAAATTTATATGAAAGGGTTTTCCTTAAACAGAAGTTAGGGCGATTAGCTCAGCTGGCAGAGCAGCTGACTCTTAATCAGCGGGTCACAGGTTCGAATCCTGTATCGCCC